>JAEZAY010000268.1 GCA_023427575.1 Bacteroidota bacterium
CATGGTACAATGATAACCGGAACATTCTGCTTAATATGAATGCTTTTGGCGGATGGACTGGAACCAGTTTTATCAAACACGGACCTGATCCAATGCCATTTTCAGTTCCTTATTTTAAAATAAATAAGAGCTGGGATGGAGGCTGGGCCTGGGCTCCTTTTATGAGCAATAATGTACAGATTCCCGCCGAGCTGGTGGCCGATTTGTCTAAGTTGAATTCATATGTGCTAAAATTCGAAATGAATATTCCAGCCGGAACAGCGGCGCTTCCACAACCATTAAACATCGTGTTTCAGGGAAACGGATTTAAAGACGCCATGTTTAATCCCAGCCCCACCGGAACTTTGCCCTATAATACGGGAGGTAAATGGAAAACTTTTTCCGTACCGATGTCACTGTTTGAAGGGTATATGTTTAAAGAAACAACGATAATGGAACTGATGTTAAAACACAGCGATCCATTTCAGTCTGATTTCGCCATAACCAATTTCAGGATCGTTCCGCGATGATCCGGATTGTGAAAAAGGTTTGGAACAAAAAAATGGGTTGTGAACATAATGATCTTCGGGTGATCGATTCCGTTATGCCGGTAACTGACGCAGGCTGGTAAAAGCTTTTCCCAAAGATTCGGGAATATCCCCCGCGATGAGTGATTCCTCGGAGGCCTCGGCTACCGCCAGATCGGCTGCCAACCCATGGACGTATACGCCCAGTCGGGCTGCATCCGCCGGTTCGTAATGCCGGGCCAGCAGGGCGGTTATAATGCCGGTTAGAACATCCCCGGTTCCTCCGGTAGCCATGCCGGAATTACCGCTGGTATTGAACCAGGTTTCGCCATTGGGAAGGAAGACTGCACTGTGTTTGCCTTTCAGAATGATTACCAGTTGGCGCTTAACAGCCTGCTGTTTTCCCAGTTCCAGCCTTTCAAAGCTGTCTTTTGTTTTGCCAAACAAACGTTCGAATTCCCTGGGATGTGGGCTTAATACGGTGCCCGGTTTTAAACTGGAGCTTAAATTCGGATTGGCGGCGATAATATTAAGTGCATCCGCATCCAGAATCGTGTTGCCTTCGAAGCCTTTTAAAAACTTTTCCAGCATTCCAACCGTTTCCGGATCGGTGCCGATTCCCGGCCCGATTCCGGCCACTGAAAATTTCATTTCTGAGAAATGAACTTCGGTGATCAAATGCGGGTTTTTATCCACCATCGTCATTGCTTCGGGCAAAGCGGTTTGTAATATTCCATACGCGCAGGAAGGAGCATGTATGGTAGTCAACCCGGCGCCGGTTCGTAAGCAGGCTTTACCGGCCAGTACCGCAGCACCCACTTTTCCGTAACTTCCTGCTATCAGTAATGCATGACCGAAGTTGCCTTTGTGCGCAAATGATTTTCGTTTTTTTAAGACTTTTCCGGCCCATTCTGAATCAATCAGTAAGTCGGTTGAACTGATTTGGGCAAGATAAGATTTGGACAACCCTATGTCGAGCACATGAACAAGGCCCAGATAATCTTCATTCTCCGGTGCCAGAAATGATTTTTTTACGGATTGAAATGTAAGCGTATGGCTTGCATGAACCACGGTATGATTGCCTGAAGCGCTATCGGCGGGCAACCCGCTGGGAAGGTCAATGGAGATTATCTCATTGCCGGATTCGTTCAGATGTTTTATCAAGAGTTCGGTGAGTCCTTCAACCGGACGGTTCAATCCCGATCCCAGCAGCGCATCGATAATAATCTCCGCTTTTTTTAGCTCGGGCAAAAGAGTGGCGGATGGAATGAAACGGATATTGGCATCAACATCGTGGATCCGGGTAAGATTTGTCTGAAAGTCATCCGTTCCTTTGTGACCAAATTCAAGGACATGGACCTCCACTTTAGCGCCCCGCTGATGCAACATCCTGGCAATGGCGAGCCCGTCGCCGCCATTATTTCCCTTGCCGCAAAAAACATGGAAGGTTTTTGATTCATAGCCATTATTAATGATCCATTCATAACAGGCACGGGCAGCTCTTTCCATCAGATCGATGGAGGAAACAGGTTCATTCCGGATGGTATATTCGTCCCAATCCCGGATTTGCTGAGCACTGAGAATGTACATGGATTAACAGATTAAGCAGTCTAATTTACTGCGATTCTCCCTGATTGGAAGAGGTTCTTTCCGTTGATACGGGCGGTTCTTCGCCTTCACGGAAATAATTGCCAAACGCATCGGCCAGGTTTTTAGAAGCGTATACGGGAGTAAAATCATTGTTGCATAAAGCAATGATGACAACGTTTTCATCGATTAGCCGGTAAAAAGCGGTGCGGTTTCCATGCCACCATCCATTGTGGTAGATAAACTTTTTCCCGTTAGGAAGCACCTGCATCCTCCATCCCAATCCATAATTATTTATGCCGGGCTTTTCATTACTGTAGGGTGTATACGCTTCTTCAAGGGTTTTTTCGCTGAACATCATTCCGTTTCGCAGGGCCTGGTCCCATTTTAAAAGATCCCGAACCGTACTGTAGATATTTTTATCGCCGTAAACAAGATCCAGGAAATCGAATGCATATTGTCTTCCGTTGTAAAAAAAAGAGGGGAGGGAATGGGCGCTGTCGGCCATCGTAAACACATAGGTGTCGTGCATGCCCAGAGGTTCGAAAAAGGCCAGGCGCATATAATCGGAAAACGTTTGGCCGGTAGCCGATTCAATCACCAGAGCCAGCAGGGCATAATTGGTATTGGAATAACTGAAACTTCGATCAGGCGCTCCAATCTGAATTTTTTTCCGGTTCCTGATCAAAAAATCGAGCACATCCTGGTTTGTCATCTGCCGCGATCTGTCCCAACCCAGAACATCCATATAATGAACATAATTTGGAATTCCACTGCGATGGTTCATCAGATGGCGAACAGTAACCCGTTCCAGCGGGAATCCCGGCAGATAATTGCCTACGCTGTCATCAATATTAATTTTACCTTCTTCCCATAATTTCAGGGCCGCCATGGCGGTAAAGGTTTTGGAAACCGAGGCGAGATGAAAAGCAGTATTTGGGCTCAGCGTATCAGTGTTGCGACGCGGATCCCGGTACCCGGAATATGTTTCATATACAATCTCACCATCTTTCGCCACCAGTAAACTTCCGTTAAACTGCCCTGAGCCAAAAACACTGTCGATAAAATGCTCAACCGTTTGTTTATAATGACTCATCTCCGATGGGCTGAGCGCCGAAGCAGGTGTTGCGGGAAAACTGTTTAGTGCGGGAGCCGATTTGTCAGAACTTCCTGAGCAACTGCTTAATATATATAAGACTAATATTCCGAATGCCTTTTTCAACAACACGTATTCAATAGGTTAGGTTAGCGAAAGTAAGGAATGAAACCACTTTGAAAAACAGGTCGCGGTTTTTTCGTTTCAATTTTAATAGACATATTTGCAAATCCCGTACCTGAAAGCAAACGTTTAAACAGGTTAGTTCATTATGACTGAGAAAAAAAACACCAGCTATCCAAAAGAAAAAATCAATATACTTTTCCTCGAGAACATCAGCGACACCGCCCTCAAAGTGTTTCGGGATGCCGGATACACATCGGTTCGCAAATTAGGCGGAGCGCTTTCCGAACAGGATCTGATCCGTGAAATCCGGGATGTTCATATTCTTGGCATCCGTTCTAAAAGCCAGATCAACGCAAATGTACTGGCGGCGGCCCGAAAACTGCAGGCCATCGGCTGCTTTTGCATTGGTGTAAACCAGGTTGATCTGAAAACGGCCACCCGGATGGGGATCACCGTTTTTAATGCGCCCTATTCCAATACCCGTTCCGTTGCCGAACTGGTAATTGCAGCCTCTATCTTTCTGATCCGCCGGATTCCCGACAAAAACAAGGCGGCGCATGAAGGCTTCTGGAACAAAGATGCCCGTGGAAGTTTTGAACTTCGCGGCAAAACTCTTGGTATAATCGGCTATGGCAATATCGGTTCCCAGGTAAGCGTACTGGCCGAAGCCATGGGGATGAAAGTGATTTTTTATGATGTGGTCACAAAACTTCCACTGGGCAATGCCGTTGCCAAAAAAAGCCTGAAGGAACTGGTAAGTCAGTCAGACATTGTCACTCTTCATGTACCTGAAAATGCCGGCACCAAAAATATCATTAATAAAAATCTGCTGAAAAATTTCAGGAAGGGTTCGATTTTACTGAATTATGCCCGCGGCCATGTGGTAGACCTGGAGGCATTGCGGAGCAGCATTCAGGACGGAACCATTTCCGGTGCAGGAATTGATGTATTTCCCTGGGAGCCGGAAAAAAATGGCGATCGTTTTGAAACGCCGGTCCAGAATCTACCCAATGTAATTCTTACCCCCCATATTGGCGGTTCCACAGAGGAAGCGCAGGAGAATATTGGTGAAGATGTAAGCACCAAATTGTTTCAGTTTTTGGAAATGGGCGTAACCACCGGTTCGCATACCCTGCCGCCTTTGAGCCTGCCGCCACAGGAAGGTACCCACCGGATCCTCCATATCCATAACAACGTTCCCGGCGTG
>JAEZAY010000276.1 GCA_023427575.1 Bacteroidota bacterium
CCATCTCGCGATACCAGGCAAGCTGGGCCTGGGTCATCGCCCATGCCTGCTGAGGTGAGTTCCATCCGGGCAGCGAACTGCCTGGCGGAGTATACCGGGAAAGCTGAGTAGCCACAACAATCCCAATTCCGCCTTTACGAAGTTCAGGCAGACAAACGGTTCCCTTGCCCCTGTCCGGTTTATCTTTCATATGCATCTCTCTTTGCCTGATTTCATCGATGGGCCGGGATAGATCGCGGTTCCATTCAATGGCATTCATGGCGAGATCGAGATGTGCGTCGAATATGAATGTTTGATTCATACAGTCATTTTTCAGGGGTGGTTGATCCAATTTCTTCTGAATACATAAACTGATATTTCCGGATCAGTTCACTTATGAGGTAGCTGAAGTTCCCGAATTTTTCATTCCATTGATCTACGCTCTCTTCATCGTATTCATAAAACCCTTTTTGGTTTTCCATTCCTTTACCACCTTCGCGAACCAGTTTCTTCAGGAGTTCAGGAACTTCTTTCGTTTTTGAAAGACTGGGGTTAAGGTCTTTCATAACAACTCCGTAAATATAGGTTCCCATTAAATCCATATATCGGTAATGCCCCGCGAAAGGAAGATAATAACCTGCATCATTTCTGCATGCCCTGTCGATATCTTCGCAGGAGGCATATCCGTTTTCGACCAGATAAAAAGCTTCACGGCTCATTGCTGCCATCAACCGGGAGCGGATTCCAAAGCCCCCGGTAACGTGATAAGGATCCTTATCCCATTGATTCGTGGCCGTATCCATCAGATGACGCACATGAGCGGCATCGCAGGTTTTGTTGGAGATAATTTCAAGGAAAAGCGTGGTATGAGCCGGTTCCGTCCAATTCAAACCAATAACCCGGCCGGGAACCCGGGTACCGGATTGCAGGTCATCCAGCGAGATGCTCTCCGTATTGATCGCTATAATGCATGAAGGAGATAGTAAGCCTTCAAGCCGCTGAATCCCGCGTTGTTTTTCGGCCAGATTCTCGGAAGTAATAAGAATGGCAATACTGCATTCCGGATCCCTTTCCAGATGGTCTGAAAAAGACATTAACTGCCTGCCATCTGCATCATAGCCCAAATCTTCCAGATCGCTGAAATGTTTATCAATGTTTTGATGGGCATCCCCTTCGTTTTCAGTTATAAGCAAAACCGGAACATTAGCCCTCGCAAGGCAAACGGCAATGCTGTGGGTCAGTTTGCCTTCGCCTGTTAATATTATCTGTGATTTGAATGAATTCATTGTCATGGCCATTTTTTATAGGCTGGTTTGATTGTCTAGATCTCGGTAAAAACCTGTTCTGCCAGGTGTATAGCGTGATCGATCTCTTCTTCTGTATGCGCCGCGCTTATGTAAAATAAACCTCTGCCTATAATGCGAATTCCTTTGTTATGCATACCGGCTATAAACCGGCTGAGCCTGGCTTTGTCATAGGTTAATGTATCGCGGAAATTGTTCACTTCCTTCAAAGGCGTAAATCCAAGGTGAAACATGGGTCCGGGTCCCTGCACAAGGATTTGATGTCCTGCTTTTTCTCCCGCTGTCTTTAAGCCCTGCATTAGTTTATTACCCAACGCGAAAAGCCTTTCAAAGGGCCGTTCTGTTTCAAGTACGCTGATGGTTGCCAAAGCAGCGGCTATTGTTGGAACAGAACTGTTCATGGTGCCTGCATGAATTACTTTTCCTTCTTCAATCAACTGCATCCATTCATTCTTCCCAACAACCGCACTGATCGGATACCCGCTCGCCATTGCCTTTGCGAATACAGACAGATCGGGTGTGATGCCGAAATGCTTTTGCGCGCCGCCAAGGGAAAGCCGAAATCCACAAATCACTTCATCAAAGATCAGCGCGATGCCAAACTGGTCGCATAGTTCCCGCATCGTTTGCAGGTAACCTGGCCGGGGCATGATGCAGCCACTATTGCACATGATCGGTTCTGTTATGACCGCAGCAAGATCATCGTGCCATTCGGATATTGTCTGTCTTAAAAGATCTGTATCGTTCCAGGGAATTATGATAAATTCATCCCTTGAGCCTTCAGGAAGGCCTTCCGACCAGGGGTAGACGTTTGGATTGCTTTCCGATCCCAGCGCGGCACTGTCTTTCGCGGAAAGGCCCCATGACACATTATCGAGCCAACCATGATACTGGCCTTCAAAGCGCAGGAATTTCCGGCGTCCGGTTTTTGCTCTTGCTACCCGGAATGCGGTCTGAACCGCCGTAGATCCGTCTAAACAAAATCGCATCCGTTCAGCAGAAGGTATGTACTGATTTATTTTTTCCGCCAGCTCCAGTTCCCGGATATGCTGCCCGGCGTATAATTGTCCCACCCGGCTGGCTTCGGTTACGGCATTGATGACCGCCGGATGCGAATGCCCTAAAATCAACGGACCCTGGCTTAAAGTAAAATCCAGGTAATCATTTCCGTCTACATCTACGATATGGCTGCCCGAACCGGATTTATAGAACATCGCGTGCGGATAACTGTATTTCCTGAATTCCGAAGACACGCCTCCCGCAAGCAGCTTTTTAGCTCTTTCCAGTAAAGCCGCCGAATTTTGATAACGGTTCTCAACCATGTTATGTTTATTCAAAATAAATATTAGTGATCTATTCTTTTTCAGGAGCGGAAGGGAACCGGGCAGCAAGTTGATATATCTCTTCGTTGAAGGAAGCAAAAGTTGATTCCCATCTTTCCGCTTCCTCTTCCGTATACCTGTAAAAACCTTTTCCGTTTTTAACACCGCGGGCCTTTGCATCAACAAGCTTTTGCATTAGCGGTGGAATACTTTCGCTATTATTGAGTGTGGGATATATTTTTTCATAGATCGCCGGAATATCCTCAAGGCCCATAAAATCCATCCGGCGGAAAATACCCATCAATGTCATCCACGATCCCGCATCATAACGGAAGGATTTATCGATATCCTCGAAGCTCGCATGTTTTTGTTCAGCAAGACTTAACGCCTCTCTGTACACCGCGTACATCAGGCGGTTCGTAATAAATCCGCGGATATCCTTACGTAAAACCGTCGGCTCTTTGCCCCAGTTTTCTGCCAGTAATAATACTTTATCTGCGGTAGCGGCCGAAGTTTTTTCTCCGCAAACGATTTCAAGAAATCGGGTGCCATAAGCCGGCTCTGCCCAGTGAATTCCGACAAACCGTTCCGGGTTTGGAATATTTTGCTGCAAAATGCTGATTGGAATGGCCGATGTGTTGCTGGCCAGAATGGTGTTAGCACCCACCCTGGCTGCTATTTTGTTGAACACTTTATTTTTTATGGAAATATCTTCCACTATACATTCAACCACCAGCTGGCAAGCTGCCAGTTCACCATAATCTTCCGTAATGATCAATTCCTCAATGTATTTTTCAACCGGTTTGGACAAGAGTCTGAATTTTTGGCAATGCAATAGCTGTTGCCGGATCCGGTACAGGCCTTCTTTCAGTTCATTTTCGACCGGCGCGAGCGCTATTACTTTGTGGCCTGAAGCCAGCATTGATGCCACAATGCTGCTACCCATCAATCCCAACCCTACGATTCCTACTTCCACTTCAGCTGTGTTCAGCGTTTGATTCATGCTTGACTTTTTACGGGCATTTTTACAATACAGTCGATTTCCACTTTCAGGTTTTCGGCTAAAACAGACTGTACCGTTGTTCGGGCAGGCTTGATCTCGGGAAAATAAGAAGCGTATACTTCGTTGTAGCGGTCGAAATCGTTTATATCGCTAAGATGGACCGTACATTTAACCACATCATCCATTGATGCACCAGCGGTTTCTACAATAGACCTGATATTATTCAAGGTTCGCCTTGTTTCTTCTTCTATTGATCCCAATACAAATTTGGATGTTTTAAAATCGACTGAAGCCTGGCCGCTTACAAATAGCAACCCGTCGATCAGCACGCCATCTGAATAAGCCCCTGTTTTAAATGAAAGATCTCTTTCGGGATGATTAATACGCTGTTTCGCCATAGTATCCTGTTTAATGCCTGATTTTTGTTTTTACCAGCTCAACCAAAAATAAATCAGTGTTATAAAGGCTTATGTTACTTTCTTTCAGATTTATAATATTATTTTTCAGAAAAATGGAATGGCCTGCAAGGCTGAAAAGTTCAACTTTGCAGAATCGCCGATCCTGAAATATCTTGTATAACCTAACTGAAACTATGGTAAGAAATCCGGAAGCAGACTCGGAAGAACTGGAAGGCTACAAAGCTGAAATAAAAGCCGGGGTAGTTGATCCCTTACCTTATGAACGGCTGATGATCGCCTATAGAAAGGAAAAAAATTACAAAGAAGAACTGCGCATCATTAACAAAGGCATTGCCGTATTCGAAAAAAAATACAAAGCCCAGCAGAAAAAACTATTTACCGGAAGCAAAAACCGAAAGAACATCGAAGCCTTAAGTACAAAAATTAATAAGCAGACCGGTTTAACCGGCAAAACCGGCGACCCGGTTTACATTCCCGAACCTCTGAACAAATGGATGAAACGGAAAAAAACGGTGATAGCTAAAATGGAAAATCCAGCAAAGACAAAAAAGACTAAGAAATAGTTTTTGACCAATTCCCGGTATCCGGCCCTTCCATAAACAAAATCTCATGCGAAAGTTACGTATCCCGCTGATCTGTTTGCTGACTGTTTTGGCGGCAGCCATAATTTCAATAAACCTGCATGCGCAGGAAAAAGAAACGATCTACCTGGTTGGAGCAACTATCTATACCTCGCCGGAAGCACCGGCGATCCGGAATGGGGTTATCGCTATTGCCGATGGCCGGATTAAAGCGGTCGGCGAAAAAAAACAGATCCGGATCCCGCATAGATCCAGACAAATTGATTGTTCAGGAAAAACCATAATGGCGGCCTTCTGGAATTCGCATGTGCACTTCCTGGAATCAAAATGGGATAATGCCGCCAAGGCTCCTGTCGCCATTCTGGAAAAGCAGCTTCAGGAGATGCTGATTGCTTACGGTTACGTGTATGTGCTAGAAGCGGCCGCCCTGTACCTGGATAATGTACTTGCACTGCGGGCCCGGATTCAGAATCAGGAACTGGACGGTCCTGAAATACTTGTCTGCAGCACGCCTTTTGTTGCCGGGTCCGGCACTCCCTTTTATATTAAGCCCATTCAGCTTCCGGAAATAAGCACCGTGGATGAAGCGAAAGAATTTGTTCAATCGCAAATTGGTAAAGGGGTGGATGGCATAAAAGCTTTTACCGCTTCGCCCACCGGGACGGGAATTCGGTATATACCGGCCGGGATCATAAAAGCGGCGGTAACAAGCGCTCATGAAGCCGGCAAATTCATCGTTGCCCATCCCACTAATAACAACGGCGCCGTCATTGCTATCAATGCCGGGGTGGATATTCTGGTTCATACATCGCCGGATCATAACGGGGGCTGGACGGATACGCTGATCGCCAAAATGCTGCAAAATAAAATGGCGCTAATTCCCACTTTAAAATTGTACAAATGGGAACTGGAGCGGGAAAACATTTCGGTTGAAAACAATTCGCTGTTAATAACAGCTAAAACCCAATTGGGCGATTTCAGTAAGGCCGGAGGCGAGGTTTTATTTGGAACCGATGTCGGTTATATGCTGGATTATTCGCCGGCCGATGAATACCAGTTTATGAGCGAATCGGGAATGAACTTTCAGCAGATCCTGGCTTCGCTGACAACGGCACCGGCTAAACGTTTTCAAAAGCCCGGCTACAGCGGGAAAATAGAGGCCGGCGCAGTGGCCGATATCGTGGTGCTTGACAAAGATCCTCAAGCCGACCCTCGCCATTTCGCGCAGGTTTCGATGACGGTTAAAAAGGGAAAAATAATTTTCGGGGAAAAGAAATGGTAAAGACGAATGAATATTTTGGTTTAAAACTGCGGGCGTTAAAATATGGCGGGTAGTAATTTTCCGTTCACCTGAAACCTGTATCAACAGGAAGTTCCGAGCAGTCATTGTAAATGACCCGTTCCACTTTTTTTTA
>JAEZAY010000284.1 GCA_023427575.1 Bacteroidota bacterium
CCGGCTGAACCAATATTGTCTTCGGGCTGGGCTACATAGTTAAACCGGGCATAGTCCATAATGGATGAAGTATGACCGTTTGCTTCCACCCATTTTTTATCGCGCAATTTTTCCACCGGTGTGGCGCTGGAAGAACCCATATTATGGGGGAGGCCAAGGGTATGGCCAACTTCGTGCGAGGATACAAACCGGATCAGTTGTCCCATCAGCTCATCATCAAAGGTTGCCTTTCGGGCGGCGGGATCCACTGCCGCAGCCTGTACCAGGTACCAGTTGCGAAGTAGCTTCATTACATTATGGTACCAGTTGATATGCGATTCAAGAATTTCTCCGCTCCGGGGATCGTTTACGTGCGGACCGGAAGCATTGGGAATATCGGAAGGTTTGTATACGATGGCGGAATAGCGCGCGTCTTCCAGGCTCCAGGTTGAATCTTCCGCATAACTGGGCGCTCTTTTAGCCATAATCGCATTTTTAAACCCGGCTTTTTCAAAAGCTTTCTGCCAGTCGTTCACACCCTGAATCAGGTAAGGAACCCATTTTTCGGGAGTGGCGGGATCGATATAATAGACGATCGGCTTTACCGGTTCAACCAGTTCGCCTCTTTTAAATTTCCCTTCATCACCGGGTTTGATTTCCAGTTTCCAACGGGTGATCATGCTGACATCTTTAACACCCTGGGGGTTCGCATCGAAATCGGTGTATTCGGTAGTGAAGTACCCAACCCGCTCATCGAATAAACGGGGGCGCATGGGAATGGCCGGTAGCATTACGATAGATGTATTCAGTTCAAAAGTGGCATTGCCCTGCGAAGCAGGTTGCGCGGGGCGTCCGGCGGGGGCAGGAGCGGCGCTGCGGCCATAGGTTTTCACCGTACGGATTTCCGTATTGATGGGGTAGGTGCGGATATCCTGGATAAAGCTTTTATCCGACTGCAGTCCTCCCAAACGAAGGGCGGATTTTACCCGCGGCGAAAAATATAAAACATCATTATCGCCATTCAGGAAATCCGTCATTTCAATAACGGTACCGGTACTGTCGGTTGATAATGCTTTAATATCAAAAGCCGCTGAAATGGGCTGGATATTGGAGTTCATCACCGATCTGTACATCGGTTTGGAAGAATCGGGTGCATAAACCGAAAAGGAGATATTCCGCAGGAACACTTTATTATTAGGTCCCTTTTCAAAGCGGATCACGTTTTTGTTGATCTCGTCGCCGGCATAGCCAAAAAAGCCCGAGCGGGTGTCTATCGGGGCCTTGGAGATCCGGTTTACCACCAGGATATCCCTGTTATATACTGAATCGGCAATTTCAAAGAAGTATTTGTCTTCCACTTTATGAACCGAAAAAAGGCCTTTTTTGCTGATGGCCTTGCTGGTTATCACTTCCTTGAAGGGTTTTGGTCCGCTTCTTGGAGGCGCAGCGGGCGGTTTAACCGAAGAAGGGGCTGGAGCAACGGTGTCGGTTGTTCTACGGTTCTGGGCCTGGCCGGGAAATAAAAAAGCAAAAAGGAGGAGGGCTGATAAAGAGAGTAGTCGATAGGGCATCTGTATAAAAAAAATTTTCGGTGAAGTTATATAAAATGAGATTATGGAATCCTTAAATTACAGGCGCAAAAAAGTTGGATTTTTTAGCCGGCGGAGGCAAAAATGCAGGCAGTTTTTGTACCTTGGAACCCGCATCAGAAAAGGGCGATTTTAATGTTGTCATTTAAGAAATTCCTTATCTTGTGTGCCCTTGTAAAAATTTTTATCAAACAAAAACTATTACAAGAATTTTTTTTGCTTAGAATTGTACGTAATTCTGAACTACCCATACGTTAAAACTTTAAATCAACTAAAAAAAACAAGTCATGGCTGAGACAAAACCAACTGCAACTTCTGTTTCAAAGAGTAGCACATCTGTTCAACCAAAGAAAAAAAGCAATGTCATTTCGTGGATAGCTCCGGTATTATGTGTAATAGTTGGGTTCGTTATCTGGCGTTTTGTAATGGGTAATCCTGCAAACTTTACCAATCCCGATCCGGCTGGTGGGTTCTGGCCTAAACATCAGGGTCCTAAAGGTGGATTTGTAAAGATGTATGAAGGTGGAGTAATCGTTCCGGTCCTGATTGCATGTTTTTTCATTGTGGTAGTATTTGCGATCGAGCGTATGCTTACAATCAGCAAAGCACTCGGTAAAGGAAATATTGCTGAGTTCATCCGTAAAGTACAATATCATCTTGCAAATAAGAATGTTGATGCAGCGATTGCTGAGTGCGACAAACAAAAGGGCAGTGTTGGTAATGTGATGAAAGCTGGTCTTCGCAAGTACAAGGAAATGATCACTAACACCGAGCTGGATACTGATCAGAAAGTACTGAACATTCAAAAAGAAGTGGAAGAAGCTACCGCACTGGAACTTCCAATGCTGGAGAAAAATCTGGTATTCCTTTCTACCATGGCATCGGTGGCAACCCTGATCGGTTTGTTAGGAACGGTAATCGGGATGATCACTTCATTCTCCGCTCTTGGTGAAGAAGGTGGTGGTAATGCAGCTGCTGAACTGTCGAGAGGTATCTCCGAGGCGCTGTACAACACGGCACTGGGTATCGGTTCATCTGCACTGGCGATCATTTTCTACAACGTGTTCACTACCCGGATTGATGGTATCACTTACGGAATCGACGAGTCTGGATTTACCTTAACTCAAAGCTTTGCTTCTTTATACAAATAAGAAGTAAAAAATAACGCTTTGCGTTATGGAATTCGGGCAAATCGGAATCTATAAACTGAACCAGAAATTAATCAAACATGCCAAAGGTTAAAGTACCAAGGAAAAGCACGGCAGTAGACATGACCGCGATGTGTGATGTGGCTTTTCTTTTGTTGTCGTTTTTTATCCTTACCACCGAATTCAAGCCGGATGAGGCGCTGACTGTTACCACTCCGAAGTCGGTATCAACAGATCCTGCCGAGCAGAAAGATGTGGTGATGATCACGCTCGACAAGGACGGAAAAGTGTACTTCTCTGTATCCGATGATGCAATGGAAGAAAAGGATATTATCATTGAAGAAGTTAATAAACTGAAAAACCTGAACCTCACCGATGAGGAAAAGAAAGGATTTCGCCGGGCCGGCTCTTATGTTGGAGTTCCGTTCACACAGCTAAAATCCTATCTGACCACACCAGCATCGGATGTTGCCAATGTTGATCAGCCCGGAATCCCGGTTCAGGATACCCTTAATAATGAATTGCAGGTTTGGATGCGTGCTGCCAATTCCGCTTTTATGGGATCCAAAATGAACCTGCTTGTGAAAGGGGATAATGAAGCCAAATATCCCGCATTCAAAGGGGTGATTGATGCCTTCAAAAAGAATGAAATTTTCAAATTTCAGATGGTTACCGATCCGGAAGGAGTTCCGCAGGGAACCGAGCTCTGGAAAAAGACCAATACCCGGACGACTGCTGCGGCAGCCGCACCCGGTCAGTAATCTGATTGTTAACAAAAAAATCTTCCTACAATGGCAGAATTAGATACCTCGAGTGGTGGTGGCCATAAGAAGGGACCGGGTGTCAAGAAAGGCAAAAAGCTCTCAACCAGGGTGGATCTCACCCCCATGGTGGACCTGGGCTTCCTGCTGATCACCTTTTTCATATTCACCACAACGATGAGTCAGCCTACTGCAATGCGGCTTTTCCTTCCGAAGGATACGGAAAAACCAGAAGAGCAGAATAAAATTAAAGAGTCGGGTGCGCTGACCATCATGCTGGGCCGCGACAATACCGTTTTTTATTATGCCGGAACGCTGGCGCCGGATGGTTCGAACTTTAAATCAACCAATTACAAAGAGATCCGCGAAGTACTTATGGATAAGAAGCGTACAACCAGCGCGGAAGATTTTGTAGTGGTGATTAAACCCGGACCTGAATCCACCTATAAAAATACCGTGGATATGCTTGATGAAATGACGATCAACGACATTAAGCGCTACGCAATGGTGGATATTTCGGAAATGGAACTGCAGTTGGTGCGGGCTTCCGATCAAAACCAGGGCGGCCAGTAAAAAAATATGGAATTTTTTGTGTCCTGCATCTTATAACAAATATTTGAAATCAAATGGAAGTCAATAAAATCTTAAGTGCCGATATCCTTGATATCATCTTCGAAGGAAGAAACAAGGACTATGGCGCATATGAACTCCGCCGCACCTATAATAAGCGGATGACTACAGCCATTCTCGCCATGTTTGCGATGATAATCCTGCTTTTCCTGGGATTTTTCCTTGCAGACAACATGAAAGATGATACGGTGAAGAAGGAAATTGTAGTTCAGGAGGTTCAGTTGGAAGAAATTAAGGAGGAGAAAAATGAACCACCTCCACCACCGCCCCCGCCAAAACCACCAGATCCGCCAAAAGTGGAGATCACTAAATTTACCCCTCCGAAAATTGTAAAAGACGAAGAGGTAAAGGAAGATGAAAAACCACCGGTAGTGGAAGAACTGGAAGAAACCAAAATCGGTACCATTAACCAGGAAGGAGAAAAAGATCTTGGAATCGTTGCTCCTCCGGTTGAAGATGCTGGTAAAGGGGTAGTTGAAGCGCCAAAAAAGGTGGAAGAAGATTATGATAAAACCTTCACCAAGGTGGAAATCGAATCTTCCTATCCCGGAGGTCAGGCGGCCTGGCAGCGTTACCTGATCAAAACCCTTCGCTATCCCCAGGAAGCGCAGGACAATGAGATCCAGGGTGCTGTTGTGGTTCAGTTTATCGTTGACAAAGAAGGAGTGGTTTCAAACGTGGAAGCGATCAGCGGCCCACAGGAACTGCGCAGTGAAGCGGTACGTGTAATTCAGCGTAGTGGTAAATGGACTCCCGCCGTGCAGAACGGACGTAAGGTGAAATCTTACAAGAAACAACCGATCGTATTCCGTCTCGAAATTGAATGATCTTCCAAACGAATAAAAGGTAAATCCCCTGGTATCAGGGGATTTTTTTTTGCCCTTGCATGAACCCTGCCATTCCCCTTCACGAAGATTTTTGGTTTACTTTTGAAAAAAACAATCATGTACGGAAAAGCCGGAACCTGGGATGATACTATTGTTGCACTGGCGACCGCGCCGGGAGTTTCAGCCATTGCCGTAATCCGGCTCAGCGGGCCCGAAGCCCTCCCAATTGCCAATCGGCTCTTTCCCTCAAAAGATCTTTCGAAACAGGCTTCCCATACACTCCATTACGGACCCCTGAAACATGGTGATAATTTGCTCGACGAAGTGGTGATCTCTTTATACCTGGCGCCGGCCTCGTATACAGGGGAAACCGAGATTGAGATCTCCTGCCATGGATCGCCCTTTATCCAGGAGCAGATCATCAATGCCTGTGTGGAAAATGGGGCCCGACTGGCAAAACCCGGCGAGTTCACCAAACGGGCTTTCTTAAATGGTAAGCTCGACCTGGCCCAGGCCGAGGCTGTGGCCGATCTAATCGCGAGCAATAGCGCTTCGGCCCAAA
>JAEZAY010000321.1 GCA_023427575.1 Bacteroidota bacterium
GCCCTGTATCAATTTTGAGTATGACGAAACGGTTTAATTTTACAGAACCTTTTACCCTTGAATCCGGAATAACGCTTCCTTCTTATCACCTGGCCTACACTACGCTGGGCGAACTGAATGAACAGAAAGATAATGTGGTCTGGATATTTCACGCCCTTACAGCCAATAGCGAACCGGAAGAATGGTGGCCGGGACTGGTTGGCAGCGGAAGATTATTCGATCCCGCGAAGTATTTTATTATTTGCGTGAATGTACCGGGAAGCTGTTATGGAAGTATTCATCCGCTCGATAAAAATCCGCTAACGAATACCATCTATTATCACGATTTTCCTTTTTTCACTACCCGTGATATGATCCGCAGTTATAAACCGCTGCAACTGGAGCTGGGAATAGAAAAGATTTATATCGGCATCGGCGGATCCATGGGCGGACAGCAGCTCCTGGAATGGGCGATTGAAGAACCCTCCTTGTTTGAAAATATTTTCCCCCTCGCCACCAATGCCCAGCACTCTCCCTGGGGAATCGCTTTTAACACAACCCAACGGATGTGTATTGAAGCTGATAACACCTGGAAGAACCGCGAACCCGCTGCGGGAATCGCCGGAATGAAAGCGGCCCGCTCAGCGGCATTACTATCATACCGCCATTATGATGCTTATAAAAAAAGTCAACCCCGGGCTCCTGAATTTCCATTTGGGATCCGCTGGGACGGAGCAGCCTCCTATCAACGCTACCAGGGCGAAAAACTGGCCAAACGTTTTAACGCTTTCAGCTACTATGTGCTTAGCCAGTCGATGGATTCGCACGATGTTGGAAGAGGCCGAAACGGCCTGATCGAAGCGCTGCAGCGGATTACGGCAAGAACCCTGACCGTTGGAATTGAAACCGATATTCTTTTCCCTGTGGAAGAACAGGAATTTATTGCGGAACATGTGCCTGGCGGAACGTTCAAAAAGATCCATTCTTCTTTCGGCCATGATGGTTTTTTGCTTGAGTATGATCAGCTCGAAAATCTGATTACAGATTTTTTGAATGCGGCAGTTCCGAAAACAAAAACACTGAAAAAAACTGAAACACTTTAAGATATATGGAAACTCATAAGGAATTAACCATTGGATTATTTGGATTTGGAGTTGTTGGTGAGGGTTTGTATCAGGTGCTGAAGCAAACGCCCTCATTAAAAGCAGCCATCAAAAAGGTTTGTATAAAAAACCCGGAGAAAAAAAGGAACGCGCCGGCGGATTTGTTTACCACCGACCGGTATCAACTATTGAATGATCCTGAAATAAATGTAATTGTTGAAGTGATAGATGATGCGGATGCCGGATTTGAAATCATCTCCACCGCACTGCGTTCCGGAAAAGCCGTTGTGAGCGCCAGTAAAAAAATGATCGCCGAACATTTACCGGAAATCCTGGAGCTGCAAAAATCGACGGGAGAGCCTTTTCTCTGCGAAGCGGCAGCCTGCGCTTCCATCCCCGTTATCCGTAACCTGGAAGAATATTACGATAACGATCTCTTACACGCGATCCACGCCATCGTTAACGGATCCACCAATTTTATTCTTACAAAAATGTTCGAAGAAAAGCTCAGCTTTAAACAGGCTCTGGTGCTGGCGCAGCAGCTTGGGTTTGCTGAAAGCAATCCCAAACTGGATGTGGAAGGTTATGATGCGGTTAATAAATGGTCGCTGTTGTTAACTCATGCTTACGGGATTGTAGAACACCCTTCCAAGATCGTTTTTACGGGCATTCAGAATATCCAGTTGTCGGATGCCGTTGTAGCAAGGGAAAAAAATTATCATATAAAACTGGTGGCACAGGCGAAAAAACTGCACAATGGATATGTAGCCAGTTTTGTACTGCCCAGTTTTGTAAAAGAGGATGATCATCTGGCCTTTGTAAAAAATGAATACAATGGCGTTGTAATAGAAAGCGGCTTTGCAGACAAGCAGTTTTTTTATGGCAAAGGGGCCGGCAGCTTTCCCACGGCTTCCGCGGTACTGAGCGATATTTCGGCCCTGCGCTATCAGTACCGGTACGAGTATAAAAAACTTTACCACCATAAACCGCTTGAAATAACAAATGATTTTTACATCCGGGTATATGTTAGTTTCGACGATTGGAAATACATTCCCCGGGAACGATTTGAATGGATCGAAGAATGGCATGCCAATTCCGATCGCAAATACCTGGTGGGTGTGCTGCCTTTTTCGGAGCTGAAAGAAAACAAATGGTGGCATGAAAACAATACTTCGCTGATCCTGACTCCCGAGCCGATCATTGAAGATATCGAAATCCGGAAGCTGAAAAAGAAAAGCCTGGAACTGGCAGGAGTTATCTGATCCGCTCATTCCTTTTCACTAAATAAAGCAAAGGCCTCTGAACAGGAGCCTTTGCTTTATTTTAGTATTGAATGATCACTGACCTGTTAACAGGAAAGGTTGTTTATAAATTCCTGAGGAACTGAATCAAAACTTCGTTTTCCGGTTCAATCAGAATGGATTTCTTTTCCTTGTCCATAA
>JAEZAY010000324.1 GCA_023427575.1 Bacteroidota bacterium
ATCAGTCAGCTGGGTGTTTATACCTACGGTCTTTATTGCCTTCATTTGTTGGGGATGTATATAGCGGTTAAATTAATAAACAAGGCGGGCCTGGATCAAACGCTGAGCTGGGTGGCAATAGCAGCCGTTGCCATTTCCCTGATTTTATCGGTGATCATAAGCCTGGGTTCCTATCATCTTTTTGAAAAATGGTTTTTAAAACTGAAAACCCGGTTTTCAGTGATCGTTACCAAATAGTTTCATTTAATCTGGCGAATGAGATCTTATCAGAAATACCTTGTATTCACCGGATCATTCATCTTCTTCCTGCTAACCCTGGTTGAAAACTTTTCGGCATCGCACGATTCCATCAATTACCTGGTAGGTATTTCAGAAGGAAAAAACCTGGTTCATCCGCACCATCTGTTTTATCATATCGTGGTATATGGATGGGTTCAGTTGCTGCAGCGGATCTTTCCGGAGATCCCCGATTATTATCTCGCGGCTTCCTTTTCCGCTTTCTGCGGCAGCGCGATCCTGACCCTGGCCTGGCAGTTCTTTACAAGACGGTTTTTATTAAACAGCGGGCAGGCGCTTGCCGGAGTTCTGGTGATTGCTTTTTCATACGGAACCTGGTTCTATAGCGTAAATATTGAAGTATATACAGCGCCACTCTTCTTTATACTTCTGTGTATATATTATTTGTCAGGGCCTGTATCCCCGCGCACGATTAACAAACTGTTTTTTTTCCATTGCTGCGCGATACTATTTCACCAGGTCAACATTCTTTTTGCTTTAATCCTGATCGTTTATATCTGGACGGTACTGAAAGAGCAGCGGTATAAATACCTTCTTCAATATTTGGCAAGCGGGCTGCTGCTGGTAGGGGGAGCATATTTTATTGCCGGCTGGATTGTTGAGGGAAATCAAAGCCTGGAAACTTTTGGTAACTGGGTTCTTGGCTATACATATGGCCACAACTACTGGCAGCCAATATCCCTGCGTACGCCTTTTAATGTGATCACCGGTTTTTCACATGCACTGATAGGCGGGCATTTTGTTTTCAACCTGAGTGGGCCCGATGGGTTCATGCATCGGATACTTGCATCCCATAACCTGGCTGACGAAATTTTTATAGCAAGGAATCTCAGCATGTTCTGGTCCTGGGTATTGCTGATCCTGACACTGGTTTTTTGCTGGCTTCTGCTGCGAACTGGTTTTCTATTATTCCGGAATATTTCAGCTATAAGTTCCCGTTATAAAATCCTGGTTTTGTTATTAGCTGGAACTTTTATACTATACTCATTGTTCTTTTTATTCTGGATGCCCGAGATCCTGGAATTCTGGATTCCCCAAACCGTAATCATGTGGCTGCTGCTGGCCGGCGCCCTGCCTGCTGTTGTACCGCCAAAGCCGCGCTTTTCGCCCGTACTTCTAATGGCTTTACTGCTGTTTATTATAAATTATGCGGGCAGCATCCGCTGGTTACAGAAAATAGAAAATGACTGGTATTACCAGATGGTTCTTCCAGTAAAAGAGGTTTCCGAAGAAAATGACCTGATCCTGGTGGAGAAGGGCTGGATTTTAAAGGACTATCTTGATTATTTCAGCCGCTCAGCGGTTCGGGAAATAAGATCAGGCGAGACCTGGGCCGGTCAGATTCCACTGATCGATTCCGTATTGTCGAATGGCGGAAAACTGTATTTGTACCCGGCGCCATCGGATGCAGCAGGCCCTGAACCCGGTTCATTCCGGACCCTGCCTCCGCATTACCAGGGCCGGATTTTTCTGTTTTCAGAAAATAATCCCGAGGTTTGGATGATAAGACCCAATCCCTGACAATTCACTTTTTGTTCTGATTCTTTTTACGATTTTTGGCGGGTAAGATTTTTGATGATTTATTATCCGTGCGGACAAAAACAGCCTTTATGAAAAAACTTCTTGTTTTAGCCTTTATCCTGACGGGGATCTTTTATACCGCCAAAGCACAGGACGAATCTGAAGATCCGCAAAAAGGATTTGATAAAAGCAAGCTGTTCTTTGGAGGAAACTTTGCCCTGAATTTTGGCAATATCACCATTGTTAATGTATCGCCGCAGGTGGGTTACCGATTCTCGAGATTATTTGCGGCAGGCGCGGGGATCAATGGGCAGTACTCTTCATTTCGACGCCCTAGGGTGGATGGAAGCACCTATTCCAGGGAAAACTACGGTGTTGCCGGATTGAATATTTTCGGCCGCGTTTATCCGATCGATCAGATCCTGCTGCAGGTTCAGCCCGAAATGAATTATACCTGGGGAAAGTTTAAACAGTTTAATGTTGGGGAGCAAAAGCTGGAAGGGAAATTTGTTCCTTCGGTGCTGCTGGGGGCAGGAGGGGTAATACCGACCGGCCGCGGGGCTTTCCTGGCCATGGTTCAATATGATATTCTTCAGAATGCAAGAACCCCCTATGGGAACCGGGTTTTCTACAACTTTGGATATAATCTCGGGTTCTGATTATTTTTTGGATCCTGTTAAATTCGGGAATGGAGAGTATCCGCGGAAGGCGTCTTATCGCAGTTTATTGAACATTTCCTTTGGATTGTTGCAGAAGATGATCCGCTCTTCCACCGGTTCGTACAAAAATCCTTCTTTATCCAGCATCCGCAGGTGGTGCAGCAGATGTGTATAGAATCCGGAAGAATTTAAAATATAGATTTTCTTATCGTGAATTTTGAGCTGGTTCCAGGTGAGCATTTCAAAAAATTCATCCAAAGTGCCAAAACCCCCGGGCAATACTACAGCAGCATCGCTCATATCGTACATCATTTTTTTGCGGGTATGCATATCCGGTACGATCGCCAGTTCCTGCAACCCTTCATGCTGATGTTCCCATTCTATCAGTACCTTGGGCATAACGCCCATTACCTCGCCGCCATTGGCCAAAACCGAATCCGCCAGCACGCCCATCAGCCCCTTCTTGCCGCCGCCGTAAACCAGCTTCACCCCCAAAAGGGCAATCAATTTTCCAAGTTCCGCCGCATGTTCACCGTAAATGGGGTTATTCCCTGCCTTCGATCCGCAAAAAACCGCCACCGATTGGATTTTCATTCGTTCCGTTTTAAACCTCCTGTCTCTTTGAAAGAGATACCGTTTTACGACTAAGGTAATGTTATCTCTCAATTATTGATAACAATTTTATTACCTTCAGCCCTTTTATTCTGGTGAATAAATCTCAAAGCTAGCTCAGAATTTATTTAATATGTCTTCAACATTATTGTTCTCTTTTGTAATCGGATATTTTATCCTTTTGCTTTTCGTAGCCTGGTATACATCGAGAAATTCCAACAACGATTCATTTTTTATTGGTAACAGAAGTTCAAACTGGATGCTGGTCGCCTTCGGGATGATCGGCACTTCGCTGTCGGGGGTAACCTTTGTATCTGTACCGGGAAC
>JAEZAY010000364.1 GCA_023427575.1 Bacteroidota bacterium
ACAAAGGGCAATACCAGAAACATGCTGGCTAAAAAAACGATAAAGGCGTAAATACAATAGAAAAGTTTCAAAAGGAATCTGGCCGCATTCATCGGCTGAAAAATACATTATCTTATTAAAACCAGAAACGGCGGGGATTAATTTATCGCCTTTTTAATTACAGGAACATTGATAATCTACATCCAGATCAATACAGGTTACCACAACCAGTCCTTTTTCGCTAACCGCAAAAACCACCCGTACATTCTGGCGGTCGCGGGTGATGCCTTCCAGGGCGAATTTGGGGTCTGGTTTACCCTTCGGTTCACTTTTCGCGTGATTGATCTTCCCTTTCTGAAGAATTTCTTTTATTTCATACTCGTCGATCTTCCGGCAATCCATTCTGCACCGGGCATGTTTGGAATATATGATCGAAGCAGTGTCTCTATCGAAATAAAAGCCTGATTTATCGGCATTTGGTTCCGGCAACGCAGAATTCACCGCAGGGCTGCGCTGCAGCACGTACACCACCAGCAAACACAGAAATACAATGGGTATAACGAATTTGTTCAGGGGTCTTTTAGACATGAGCCAAAACTAAAGCTTAATATCTTAATTTTGCAGCCTTATGTCTGAAACGAGAACAGTTGCATTTCATACCCTGGGCTGCAAATTGAATTTTTCTGAAACCTCCACCTTATCCAGGATACTGGAGAAGGAAGGATTTGAAAAAAGGCAGTTTGATGAACTGGCCGATGTGTATGTGATCAACACCTGCTCGGTTACAGATAATGCCGATAAGGAATGCCGCCACCTGGTGCGGCGGATCCAGCGGAAATCGCCGGAAAGTCTGGTGGTAGTGACGGGATGTTACGCGCAGCTAAAACCGGCGGAAATAGCCGGGATTCCCGGGGTGGATCTTGTTCTGGGCGCAGCCGAAAAATTTAATCTCGGCGAGCATTTAAAAGAGTTGACAAAGGGCGATTCGGCGCGGATTTCGTCCTGCGATATCGGCGACGTGAGTGGTTTCAACAGTTCATTTTCGATAAACGACCGAACCCGTACTTTTTTGAAAGTGCAGGATGGCTGCGATTATAACTGCTCTTTTTGCACCATACCCATGGCAAGAGGCAAAAGCCGAAGCGATTCGGTTGCCAATGTGTTGGCTACTGTTCATGATCTGGCTGAACGGGGTGTAAAAGAAATTGTTCTTACCGGCGTCAATCTCGGTGATTTCGGGAAGGGCCCATCTGGTGAAAAACATTCGGAAAGCTTTTTTGATCTATTGAAATCGCTGGAGAATGTGGAAGGAATAGAACGGTACCGGATCTCTTCCATTGAACCAAATCTGCTGACGCCTGAAATAATCGATCTTGTAGCCGGCAGCAAGCGGATAATGCCGCATTTTCATATCCCATTGCAAAGTGGCAGCAATCAGATTTTGGGACTGATGCGCAGAAGGTACCGGAGAGAACTGTACCGGGACCGGGTGCTGGAAATCAAACACCGGATGCCACATTGCGCTATTGGTGTTGATGTGATAGTTGGTTTTCCCGGCGAAACGGAGGCGGAGTTTAAAGAAACCTTTGATTTTTTACATTCGCTGGAGATCTCCTATCTCCATGTATTTACCTATTCGGAACGAAACAACACAAAAGCGCTTGAAATTCAACCTGTGGTTCCTCTGAATAAGCGCCACGAACGAAACAAGACGCTACGGAATCTTTCTTATATGAAGATGCAGTACTTTTCGGCTAAGCATGCCGGTGAAACAAGAAAAGTATTGTTTGAAAAGAATGAAAAGACGGGAATGATGGAAGGCTATACTGATAATTACATTAAAGTGGTGGCTCCATACAAGCAAGACTGGGTAAACCAGGTGGTAGATTGGAAAATTTAAGACAGGTATTCTTTAATAAACAGGATCGTCTTTTTTAGGTTCCGGATCCTGCTCAGGCTCAAAATCTCTTTCCAGATTTGTTTTAGCATCGGGGTCGGGATGCAGATTTATCCGCGCTCTGTCGGCCCATTCTTTACTACGCCCGTCTTCCGCGAGATCTCTTTCTGAATCCTGCTCAGTTCCTCCACCCAGGTCTTTTGAATCCCCGGGATTCGGATTTTGGTTGGAGGAAGAACCTGATTTCTCTTTTTTGTAATTTTTAGGTACAAGTGCCATCGCGTTCGTTTTGAAAGAAACTAAAAAAAATTATGCCAGTTGTTTAAAAAAAATTTGGGTGAAATAATTCAACCCTTATCTTTGCACTCCCAACGAAAACGAAGCCGTTCAAAGTTGGAAGTTCTTACAAAAAATTTGGGAGCATAGCTCAGTTGGTTCAGAGCATCTGCCTTACAAGCAGAGGGTCCGCGGTTCGAGCCCGTGTGCTCCCACTCTTGAAGGGTTTCGGTTTCCGAAACCCTTTTTTTATTAAAGCCTGTTATAAGCGATTTATCTGAACATGGATAAATGTTTCTAAAGTCGGTCGCTTCGGCAAAACAGTTCAGGATCCAACCTGAATCCATTTCGTAACTAACCAGATCTCTAAAATCTTTTTAAATCTTCGTTTTTCAGTGACTGCCCTGGTTTAGTACAATCTTAACGGTAAAAGTTGGTTGAAGACCCAAACCGGATTGGAAATGATTTGGAGTTTTAACCCGGCTGGTTCCAAATGACAAGATCATTGCCCGGCGCTTGTTTTTAGCTGCACTGATGTAAACCGGAATGCTGCTAAGCACGGCTCCCACCCCTAGAATCGTGATCACTGATCCCGTTCTCAATTCATTGAACATATAATAAACAGGATCATTCTGAGCATTCTGATATTCCAGCAGGGTGCCGGAAAAGCTGAGAAGCAGGCCGCCCACTAAAAGAAGTCTTCCTGTTTTTTTCTGGGTTTCCGATTTCAATAGAAATCCTTCTGCTGTAAGACCCGAATTTGGATCAGTCTGGCTATAACCCGGGTATGCCGGTAATAACAGCACTAACCAGAAAAGCATTTGTTTATACATCACATTTTGGTTAATCTCAGCATGACCGAATCATATGGACGTATTATTTTTAGGTATCTATTTTGGCAGTCCGGGTAATAATTTCTGCCTGAAACCGCATCCCTTCCACTTTTTTTTTGGAAAAAAGTGGAAGGGATCATTTACAACGACGGCTCGTAACTTACTGTTGATACAGGTTTCAAGTCAATTGAAAATTATTACCTGGAAAACAATGATGTGCAAATGTGCAAATTCAAATCCGGACAGTTATATTCTTTAGCTGTGACTAGTGCACATTATCAAATTATCAAATTATCACATTATCACATTTCCACATTGGCACATTCGCACAGTAATGGTATCTATTTTTTTGGATTAAAGCAATACCAAACCGGGGAATTTGAACCTGAACCGGACGGAAGAAATTAAATGTGAGGGGTATCTGCCCCCAGGAACCAATGAATTTTATGTACGGCCTGCGAAGTGAGCGCCCATAATATGGTTGTTCAATTTGAGTTTAATCGCGTTTATTCTGTGCAAGGATCGATAATTGCCGCGATGTATTACTTTAGCAAATTATCAAATGCCAAACAATGCCTGCGCTAAAATATTGCTTAAGTACTTTGATTATGTTGGTCTGCCTTGCTGGTCAGGCTCAGCCATCTTTAATCCCAATGCCTCAAAATATAAGCTGGACTTCTGAATCTTTTCCGCTCGCATCCTGTGAGTCCATATCAATTGAAGATTCGGTTTTTTATAAAGAAGCAGAATGGCTCCGGAAAGAACTGGTTAAAAAGGGATTTCAGATTTCTATCAGGCTGAATGAAGCGAAGAAAAAAAACCAAATCCTTATTCGGTCCGAAAACGTAGCGGCAGCGCAGTATCCTGATGAAGCTTATCAACTAAATGTAAATTCAGATCAGGTACTTATTAAAGCCAGAAGCGCTAAAGCCGTATTTTATGCCATTCAAACGCTGATGCAGCTTGCTGCCAATGGCAAAGATTTAGCCGGTTGCAAAATCACTGACTGGCCCGCCTTTTCCTGGCGGGGTTATATGACAGATGTGGGAAGAAATTACATGTCGATGGATTTGCTGAAGCAGCAGATCGATATTATGAGCCGGTATAAACTGAATATTTTTCATTTTCATTTTACGGAAGATATTGCCTGGAGGCTTGCAATTCGCCGCTATCCCCAGCTAACCGATTCAGTTCATATGATCCGCAATAAGGGGAAGTTTTATACTGAAGCGGAACTGAAAGAATTGATCGCTTATTGTCGTGAAAGGCATATACAGCTATTGCCGGAAATTGACATGCCCGGACATAGCGCCGCTTTCGAAAGGGCGATGGGATTTGGAATGCAAACTGATTCCGGACTTGCGG
>JAEZAY010000405.1 GCA_023427575.1 Bacteroidota bacterium
TTCCCGGCATTCCTTTTAAGTCGGAAGATGTTAGAAACGATATCCTGGCTCAGGCTTATACCATGCGGGCCTATATCTATTATGTTATGACAAGAACATGGGGTGATCTGGTGATTCGTACAGAGCCCATTGAAAGTGCTAATCCGGAGGTTACTCAAAAAGAAAGGTCACCGCAGGCACAGGTATTCGAATTGATCAAATCTGACATCGATAAGGCCCTGGAACTGTTTCCTACTAACGCATTTTCCGCCGGCAGAAGCATGTGGTCAAAAACCGCAGCATATGCTTTAAAAGGAGATGTGTATCTGTGGACGGGTAAAAGAATGAATGGGGGAGCTGCCGATTTTACTACGGCATTGCAGGCATTTGAAGAAGTGGATAAGGCAGATGTAACCTTGTTGCCGGAGTTTGCTGACTTATTTAAGTATGCAAACAAAGGAAATAAGGAAGTTATTATGTCTATTCGTTTTAATGAACTGGAAGGAGGTAACTATTTCTGGCATATGTGGATCATTGATTCAGCAATTCCGGCCAATATCAGCGCAGAATCAAAATCCATTATCCAGCCTGTAGGTCCGGGGCAGGGCCTAATGGTTCTAACAAACCTGGTACGAAATCAGTTTACGAATGATGATAAAAGGAAAAAGGCCTCTTTTCACGAGATTTATACTTTTAATCAACAGGGCGACAGTACATTTTATTCAACAATTTCCTTAAAAGGAACGGGTACTGTTGTAGGTGGAGCAAGAATCTTCTCCAGTGATGTTGTCTTGTATCGTTACGCGGATGTTATTTTAATGAAAGCAGAGGCAAAAAATGCCCTTGGTCAGGATCCATCAAATGAAATGAATACCATCAGACAAAGAGCGTATGGTAACAACTTCAACGACCATGTTTTTGTAAATGGTACAAAGGAAGAGAATGATGCCGCTATCTTAAAAGAGCGCTTACTGGAGTTGGTTTATGAAGGCAAAAGGTGGTGGGATCTGGTGCGTTTTGATAAAGCCTTCGAGATAGTGCCATCGCTACAGGGTAGGAGTGCAGAAAGACATCTGCTTTTATTCCCCATAGCCAGCTCCGTATTAAGCCTTGAGCCAAAAGTGCAACAAAACCCAGGATATTAATTCAGGATTCGGCTTTCATGTTATTAAATATTTATGAATGAAGATTAGAAAAAGGTTTCGGCTCTTACTTTTAATTCTTATTTGCGGAATATGCACGGGGACGTATGCCAACAAAAATGAAGATTCGCTTAAAGTGTATAAGATCTGGGATCTAGCCAGGCACAACGCATTCCCTGATCTTATCCGGCATAACAACTTTTTCTACTGTACGTTCAGAGAAGGTGATAGTCATGTAGACAATTTGAACAATGGTAAGGTCAGGGTTGTTCGGTCAAAGAATGCCAAAAACTGGGAAACAGTGGCATTGTTTGAAATGGACGGAGTTGACGTAAGGGAAGCGAGACTTTCTGTTACTCCTTCCGGACAGTTGATGGCAATTCTGGCGGCCGGCGTATGGAAAGACAATGCATACCTTAGCCTGGAGCCATATGTATCATTTTCGGATAAGTCGGGCAAAAACTTTGGCAAACTGACAAACGTAATTGTGGATCCTTCCATCTCCAGGGATCTGGACTGGATCTGGCGTGTAAGCTGGCATAAAGATACCGGCTATGGCGTTCTGTACAAGGTAAAACAAGGGGAAAGAAGTGGAAAATGGACTGCGCATCTGCTTAAAACAAAAGATGGGATCCGTTATGAAAATGTATCTCAATTCGAAGTGGGCGGCAATCCCAATGAATCATCCATCCGCTTTGACAGGAACGGTAAAATGTATGTAATGATCCGTCGCGAATCGGAAGACCGGATGGGTATACTGGGTCATAGTGATTATCCGTATACAAGCTGGAATTACGACAAATTAGCCTGGAGTTTGGGAGGTCCAAATTTCCTTTTTCTGAACGATCATCAACTTGTGATGGGTTCCAGATATCATGAAAACAGCAAAGCCTACACTGCCCTTTTTGTCACGGATCTGAGTGGGGTAGCTGAAAAGAAAATTCTTCTTCCCAGTGGGGGCGATACCAGCTATCCCGGAATGGTAATTTTCGACGACAAGTTATGGGTTGCCTATTATTCCAGTCATGAAGGGAAGTCAAACATCTACATGGCCGAACTGGATCTGAAACAGCTCAAATCCAGGTAAGCTTCCGGTAAATATTTTTAATCAATAGCATCGCGCTGTAAACAAGAAAATATGTCTTTAAAAAAATTTTATTTGCTACTGGCATTTTGTTCATTTTCGTTTTTCAGCATGGCGGATGCCGGTTATAAAATCCCGGCATCCATTGACAGCATACCGGGGGTACGCAAACTGAAGGACGTAATGATATATGAGGATACTTCATTTTATTCCTCTTTTCCGTCAGTAGTCAAAAAGAAGAATGGTGAACTTCTTGTAGCATTTCGCAGAGCGCCGGAACGAAAAATTTTTGGCGAAAAAGGAAGCAACCATACCGATCCAAACAGCTATCTGGTAATGGTCAGGTCGAAAAACGGAACTGACTGGTCAAAAGAACCTGAACTGATTTATGCGCATCCATACGGTGGATCCCAGGATCCCTGTTTGCTTCAGTTAAGGGATGGAACTTTACTCTGTACCAGCTATGGTTGGGCATTTGTTAAGCCGGATGGAATTCCAAACCTCAAAAAGCCCAATTTTAAAACTTCGGAAAATGCTTTTTTTCTGGGTGGTTATGTCGTGCGGTCTACCGATGGTGGAAATAGCTGGAGCGGTCCGATTTACCCCCCGCACATTGAACCGGAAATTAACTTTAACGCATATGGTCAGCCTGTTCCGGCATACAACAGAGGCGCTTTATACGAAGCAAAGGATGGTCGCATACTTTGGGTTGTTGCTGCCAGCGATGACTCTAACCGCAAAACCTCCAATCATCTGTTAATATCAAAAGACAAAGGAACTACCTGGGAATACACTGGTGAAGTGGCAAAAGACCCTAAAATTGCCTTCAATGAAACATCCGTTTACGAAACGCCGAAGGGAGATATTGTCGCCTTTCTTCGTACGGCCAATTTTGAAGACCAGGCTTGCATAGCCAGATCTACTGATGGTGGTAAAACCTTTAAATGGGAATCAATGGGTTTTCAGGGCCATCCCTTAAATGCGCTGCAACTTCCGGACAAGCGGGTTTTGATAACTTATGGGTATCGTCATAAACCGTATGGCATCCGGGCCCGCATATTAAACGCGGAATGTACAGATTTTAAAACAGCTCCGGAATTTGTTTTGAGAGAAGATGGCGGTAATACAGATATCGGTTACACCTGGCCGGTACAGCTGGATGCAAACCGGGTATTAGTGGTCTACTACTTTAATAAGGAAAATTCTACAAGACATATAGCAGGAACTATTTTGGAAATAAGCCTTGAAAGAAAGAAGGGTCGCAAATAATAAATCCGCTTGGTATGAAAATGTCTTTATTTATATTTTTTCTACTGGCTTGCTCCTTTACTGGTTATGCCGAAATGCCGATTCCGAACGACACATTGGAAGTAACCAGGATCTGGGATGAAGGTCGTCATAATGCCTTCACAGATCTGATCCGGTTTAGAAATCGCTTCTATTGTACATTTCGTGAAGGAGAAAGCCATGTAGGAAGCAATGAGAAAAACGGTGGGAATGTTCGGGTTATAAGTTCCCGAGATTTAAAAAACTGGACCAGTGTTGCCTTGCTTCACATAGATGGAATAGATCTCCGGGATGCAAAGCTATCTGTAACGCCCGATGACAAGCTCATGATTACCATGGCAGGCGCCGTTTTTAAGGACGGGGTTGCAGATAAACTTTATCCGATGGTCTCATTTTCCGATAAAAAAGGAAATAAATTCTCTGATCCCGAAAGGGCTACGCTGGATCCTGCTATCAATCCATCACGAGACTGGATCTGGAGAGTGACCTGGCACAAAGGAGTTGGGTATGGAGTTAACTACCAGTTAAAAGAAAATGGCCGTAACCGGTCAGCATTAAGTGACGACGCCTGGCTATTATACCTTGTAAAAACCAAAGATGGCAAACACTACGAAAAGGTTTCACAACTAGAAGTAAAAAAGTTGCCCAATGAAGCAACGGTTCGGTTTGACGAAAATGACCGGGCGTTTATGTTCATCCGCAAAGAAGAAGGTGACAAAAAAGGTGTTCTTGCGGAAAGTGGCTACCCCTATACATCATGGGTTTATCATGATTTGGATTATAGATTAGGCGGACCAAATTTTCTTTTTTACAAAAACGATTATCTTCTTTTGGGTACCAGAGTTTACGAGCCAAAAACGTCGACAGGCATATACATTACCGACCGCAAGGGAAATAAAAAAAGCATGATTGAACTTCCCGGGGCGGGGGATCAGAGTTACCCGGGCATGCTTATGTATCGAAAAAAATTATTGGTATCATACTATTCCAGTCATGAAGGTAAAAGCAATATCTACCTGGCAAAAATTCCATTAACCCTGCTCGACAAAAAATTGCCTGATTAAATTTGAAATATGTCTGTTCATAATATAGAATCCACAAAGCAACTTTTTAAAGAAAACGGTTTTGCCTTTATCCCTTCTTTTCTGAATACCGAGGAAATGGAGGAGTTAGGAATCGAACTGGAGGAATTTATCCGTAACAAAGTGCCGGTGATGGATCCGCGCCATGTTTTTTTCGAAAAGGAAGGAAATCCTGGCTCATTAAAACAAATGCAAAATCTGGAAGATTATAGTGAATTCTTCCAAAAACTTATCCATAGCAGCAAGTTTCAAAAACTGGCCGAACAGGTTCTGGAGGATCAGGTAACTGGTAAAAATGTTGAATACTTTAATAAACCCCCGCTAATTGGAAAAGCCACACCTCCCCATCAGGATGCTTACTATTTCAAAATAACTCCGCCCGAAGCTATTACCATGTGGCTTGCTCTTGAAGATGTTGACCAAGAAAACGGATGTATTCACTATATTAAAGGCTCACATAAAAAGGAAATGAGAACTCATGGCAGAACGCAGACTCTCGGATTTTCACAGGGAATTGTAGATTTTGGAACTGAAGAGGATCTTCAAAATCTGGTTCCCATACCTGCAAAAAAAGGGGATCTTCTTATACATCACGCTATGACCGTGCATTGGGCAGACCCTAATAACAGCAATACCCGCTCAAGACGAGCTTTGGGATTGATTTACTTTGCTGATTCAGCAAAGGAAGATCTTAAAGCAAAGGAAGAGTATCAGAAATCGCTTGCCAAATAGTTGCCTGATTATAATCCGCAAACCGATGATGGCTGTAACGAAAACACTCAGATCTTCAGTTCTAATTCCTGTCATTTGTTATATACTGGCCATCATACCTCCCTCTGCTACTGCACAAAATTCATGGGATAGCACGTATCGTCCCGATATATTTGTTCCCCGTATCAGCTTTTTTAAAACGTTTCCAAAATCCGCTTCTGATATCATTTTTATCGGCGACAGTATTACTTTCTGGGGTGACTGGCCGGAATTATTTCAAAACAAAAATATCAAGAACCGGGGCATTCCGGGCGACATCAGCTTTGGTTTGCTGGAAAGATTAAAGCATACAATAGAAGGCAAACCGGAACGGATTTTTATCCTGATTGGTATTAATGATCTGGCGCGTAATATTCCGGACAGCGTTATTATAAATAACCATAAAAGACTTATTTCAGAAATAAAATTATCCTCACCCGAAACGAAAATATTTGTACAATCGATTCTGCCGACCAATTCTGAATTTAAAAAATTGACGAATCATTATAATAAGGAAGATAGAATCAGAATGATCAATACCAGCTTAAAGCAGATCGCCCGGGATTTCAATGTGGATTTTATCGACCTATACTCAGTTTTCTCCGATACAAACGGAAAACTAAAATCCCAATACACCTGGGATGGTGTGCACCTGACTGCGGACGGATATACAGCCTGGGCGGATGTATTGATCAGGCTTGGCTACTTAAAACATTGAAAATTCAGGCATGAAAATCTATAATAAAAAGGGCAGGTCTTTTATCGCGATCCCTATACTTTGTTTGTTTATGTTGTACTGTAATACCAAACCCCAAAATTCAAACGCTGTGACAACAGAATTGGCAGATCGCGCGCTTAAAATAATTCAGGGTGTTCTACATTCTCAATCCGAATGGGTTAAAGTGCATGCGGCTGAATATCTGATCTGGGCCGGACATCCGCAGGGAGTGAAGGAAATCTATCTGCAGGAGGAAAAACTGCTGGGCAACAAATCCCAATACCGGATCGGAATCTGGCGGGTGCTTGCACAGGTTTCAGACAATGCGGAGGAGAAACAAATCTGGACCGGGAAAATAATGAATGCATTTTTGGACAGAAATGGTACAGATCGGATCCATGCAGCGGAAACACTTGCCAAGTTGCGGATTTCACCGGCTCTTACTGATAGCGCCACCACGATTGATGCCCTTAACAGCGATCAAAAAAGCCTTTCATATTATACGAAATGGAGCACAGCCTTTAATTCGGAGAATTCCTTCCAGTCCGTTCGCGACGATTTTTACGAGCTGCTCATGAATGAGAGTACAGAGATGCCTTCCATTAAGCTGGCTGCCTTTGTACTACGTAATTCCGGGTCACAGCCTGATGAAAAATGGGAACGTTTAGCCCGGTACGCATTGTCAAAACCGGAAGGCTATGACGCATTCACGAATATTTTAAGTGCTGCATTGGTAACTGCTCCGGACAGCAAAATCTATTCTCCGCTTTACTCGCAAATAAAAAAGAATTTATTGTCTTCTGCGAAGGCTCCTAATAAAGGCACTCGGATGGAAATTGCGATGGCCCTGGCGGCTAAAGGCAGCGCTGAAGATATACCTGTACTTATTTCCATGATGGAGGGAAAGGACCTGATAGGTATTGAAGCGGATGATGCCGATGTACGCGCTACAGCCGCATATGCCATTATTTCCATTAGCCGAAGAAATAACTGAGAGCTGTTTTATCAGGCAGTATAGAGCAAACCTGCATCAATAACCGATTAATCATTTCCGGAATGCAATTTGTGAAAAATCCAGGCCGCCAGGAATCAGCTGCATCGCTGGCCCGTTTAAATTCGTTTCTTCCGGACCAGATTTATGATATTCATGCACACCTGTACAAGTCGGCACATTTTCCGGCAGGCGACTGGCCTTTTCTTTCCGGAATAGATGAGCTGGGCTGTGCCGGTCACAAAGCTGCTTTGCGTTCCTATATGCCTGCTTCGCAAATTCACGGGCTATATTTCGGGCTTCCAAAACAGAGTGCCGACCGGCCAGAAATAAACAACTGGATCCGGAATGAAGTGGAATCCAATGGTTCAGACCTGTCCCGGACGCTGATGCTGGTATCAGCTCAGGATGATCCGGAATCAGTGGCCGAAAGCTTGCGCAAAGGTTATTATGCCGGCATCAAGGTTTACCATTGCTACGCAAACCGGCCCGATACGATGAATGCGCCGATCTGTGAGTATGCGCCTGAATGGATTTGGGAGATCCTGCACGAAATCAATGGGGTTCTAATGCTCCATATCGTTCGCGATGCTGCGATTTCCGATCCGGATAATCAGCAGGATATTCGCCGCCTCAGCCGCAAATATCCAAACATGCAACTGGTTCTCGCGCATATCGCCCGATCATTCAATCATCGGAATGCCAAACGCGGACTTCATGTTCTTTCCGATCTGGATAATGTGGTATTGGATACTTCGGCCATCTGTGAAACCGAAGCGTTTCGGGCAGCGCTCAAAATACTTGGGCCTAAGAAAATACTTTGGGGTTCAGACTTTCCCGTCAGCGAATTGCGGGGCCGTTGTGTAACTGTTGGAGACGATTTTCAATGGCTGCATCCAGGCATTGGCAATGAATTAAACGGCACCCAAACACCGATGACGCTGGTTGGTATTGAATCGCTCACAGCCTTGCAGGAGGCATGTGATGACTTTGGACTTTCAACCACAGATATTCATGATATCTTCTACAACAACGCGATCCGGGTGTTAAAAACTCATCTGCCTTCCGAAAAAATTCCGGAAGAAAAAGATTGTCTAAATCAATGGACTCAAACCCGCCAAATCATTTCAGGCGGTACAGGTCTGCTTTCCAAACGACCCGAAATGTTTGGCGCACCGAACTGGCCTGTTTATTACTCACGCTGTGCCGGTTCTGAAGTATGGGATATGAATGGGCGCCGGTATATAGACTTTGCAGGAGGAATTGGAGCGGTTCTTATTGGTTATGCCGACCCGGATATAAATGCGGCGGTTCAACGTCAGGTTAGGCAGGGAAATTATTGTACGCTGGTTAATCCCATTGAAACTGCGCTGGCAGAAAAGCTTCTTCAATTGCATCCCTGGGCGGGAAAGGTAAAATACGCCCGGGGCGGCGGCGAAGCCATGACAATGGCAATAAGGATTGCCAGAGCATTTACCAAAAAAACCGGAGTTGTTTTTTGCGGTTATCATGGATGGCATGACTGGTACCTGGCCTCAAACCTCAGTGATAGCGGGGCCTTGGACAGCCATTTATTACCCGGACTTGCTCCGGAAGGGGTTCCACCCGGGCTTGTCATTACGGCAGTACCATTTCGGTATAATGATTATGATTCATTCGGGGAGGCAATCCGAAAAATCGGTCCGGATCTCGCGGCGGTTGTTATGGAGCCGGTACGTTCACAGGAACCGACAAACGATTTTCTTCAAAAAATAGAACAACAAGCTCGTCGCCTGGGGGCGGTATTCATTGTGGATGAAGTTACCAGCGGTTTCCGATATGGTTTTCCGGGAGCATCTTCACGATTAGGAATAGAGCCTGATATTGCAGTTTATGCCAAAGCGCTCAGCAATGGATATCCCTTTGCGGCGGTTATAGGAAAAAAACAGATAATGGAAGGCGGAGAACGCAGCTTTATTTCCTCCAGTTACTGGACCGACGGTATAGGTACGGCTGCAGCAAATGCAGCCCTTGATAAAATGCTTCGGTTGAATATTTATGAAGAAGTATGGAATAAAGGGCTGCGGTTTATGTCAGCCCTTCAAAATCTGATAAGCCAGTTTCCGCAATGCAGGCTTGAACTGAGTGGAATGCCTTCATCACCCACTTTAAGTTTTGGCCTTTCCGAACAGACTCCTGTCGCAAAGGCAGTCTTTATTCGGAAAATGGTCGACCGGGGATTTTTGGTTTCTTCTACCTTTTATCTCATGTACGCCCATGAAGACCGCCATATTGAGGATTTAATGCGCGCCCTTCAGGAAGTACTTTCGGAAATGGAATTTACAATTTCCGATGGAACACTTGCCAGGGAATCGGAAGGAAAACAAACGGCGACCGGTTTTGCTCGTCTCGTGTAATCGTAAAACTTATCCTGAAAAATAGTATCAGATTTCAGAATGAAAGTAACATTCCTTTTTTTTGTTCTGGCATAGATTTGATAATCGCGCCCTGACTCTTGTTGTTTCTTCAGGGTTTTAAAATTGATAACCAGAAATCTTCTTTTAGAATGATCTTTACCCAGATAACGGTGCCTTCCATTAATAACACTCATCTTGCTCCTATAGACTGGCTGGTTCTCATTTTATATGCTTTTGGAATGTTGTTTATTGGCTGGTATTATTCTAAAAAGAACAAGACGAAAGAGGACTATCTGCTTGGAGGCCGTGCAATGAATCCAACGGCAGTGGGAATCTCTTTATTCGCAACACTGTTAAGCACCTTAAGTTATCTTACTTACCCGGGTGAATTAATAAAGCATGGGCCGGTGATATTTGCCGGCATGATCGCATTGCCGCTGGTTTATTATGTGGCAGGCTGGTGGCTTATTCCCCGCATCATGGAAATGAAAGTAACCAGCGCATATGAGATCCTCGAAAAAAAGCTTGGTCTGAGTGTTCGCATGCTGGCCACATTTATGTTCCTTTCGCTTCGCCTGCTCTGGATGGCAACGATTATTTTCGTAACCGTGGACGTAGCTCTTTTTTCAGTTATTCAGTTTGATAAATCCTATGTTCCATATGTTGGTATCCTGCTTACCCTGATCACGATTGTCTATACGTCAATGGGAGGTCTTAAGGCAGTTGTTGTTACGGATGTAATTCAGTCTTTTATTTTTCTTGGAGGCGCATTGCTGAGCATTCTGGTGGTTTGTTTCCAGTCCGAATCCTTCTTCAGTCTGATTCCGGACAAATGGCCCGAACACTGGGATAGCCTGAAGCTCGGATTTGATCCCCTCGAACGTACAACATTAGGCAATGCAGTACTTGTATTGTTTGTATGGTACTTATGCACCACAGGTTCCGATCAAATGGCAATCCAACGCTATCTATCCATGAAGGATCTGCGCACGGCGCGAAAATCATTCCGGGTTTCGTTGTATTCCAATGTGCTTGCCTATGTACTGCTGGCCCTTGTGGGCCTGGCAATGCTGACTTATTTCAATGAAAATAAGGCGCATCTCCCTGAGGGTGGAGATATATATTCGCATGCCGATGAATTGTTTCCCAGGTTTATCCTGATTGGATTACCAGCCGGAATTTCCGGTCTTGTAATCGCGGGTCAGCTATCGGCTGCGATGTCCAGTCTCTCCTCCGGATTGAACAGTGTTTCTTCAGTGGTGTCGGAAGATATTATCGGACGGTTCAAAAAAAACCGGCCCGCTTCTTTTGATGCGCTGAAAGAAGTTAAATGGTTATCGTATTTAACCGGAGCGGTGATCATGGTTTTGAGTTTTTTTATTGATAAAGTGCCGGGCAACCTGCTTGATGTACTGATGAAGGTGGTAAACCTTTTTGTTGCGCCTTTATTTGTGCTTTTCTTTATGGCATTATTTGTTCCTTTTGCAACCCGGCGCGGTACTTTTTTCGGAGGCTTGATTTCCGTTGCAATTGCCATAGCCATCGCATTTTACGGAATGTTTGACATCACCGTACTATGGATAATGCCCACTTCACTGGCGGGCGGAATTCTGGCATCTGTTATTTTAAGTTATATTGACCGGGCTTTAATTAACAGGAAAATTTTTAATTCCTGATCTACTGTTGGGAATCACATGTTATTATTAACGATCAACTACGTTTGAATGATCCAAATGCGCAAGAGCCGGGTTTTACAAAAGCTCCGGAATAATGAGATAACAAGTTGTTTCAAGATTAACCTGGCCGACCCCAGAGTGACTGAAATCGCAGCCATCTGCGGATTCGACTGCTTATGGGTTGATCAGGAACATATTGGTCAGGACTGGTCGATAATCGCTTCTAACATCTGGGCAACAAAATCGCACAACACCGATCTGCTGGTAAGGGTAGCCCGGGGCAGTTACAGCGATTATGTAAGACCACTTGAACTGGATGCATCGGGCATTATGGTTCCACATATTATGGGTGTTGAAGATGCCAGACAGGTTATTCGGATGACCCGCTTTCATCCGCTGGGACTTAGGCCTATCGACGGCGGAAATGCCGATGGTTCCTATACAGCCCTCGATTTCAACAGCTACCTTGAGCAGGCAAATAGCGAACGTTTTATCATTTTCCAGATCGAAGATCCGGAACCGCTTGAAGAACTGGAAGAAATTGCTTCACTGGAGGGCTTTGATATGTTATTCTTCGGACCCGGCGATTTTAGCCAGGGTATTGGTGCCCCCGGCGATTGGAATCATCCCAAATTAATTGAAACAAGAAAGCGCGTGGCAGAAGTGGCTAATAAACACGGAAAATTTGCCGGAACGGTGGGAAGTCCTGCCAACAAAGAGGAATTAATTGCCATGGGCTATCATTTTATAAGTATGGGCGCTGATGTGGTTGGTCTGAAAAACTATTGTTCGGAACTGGTGAGTGCATTTAATAAAAAAGATGCTGCTGGTATTAATCAAAATTCATATCTGGAAAATCAGAATTTGGACAATGAATAAAAGGGTATTGGGCAGAACAGGCCTGAGCGTATCGGAAATCGCATTTGGAGGAGTTGAGATTGGAACCCCATATGGTATTGGCGTAAACAGCGAATCGGATATGCTGTCTGAAAAAGATGCCATCGCGCTTATTCATGCGGCCATCGATTCGGGAATAAATTTCTTTGATACAGCACGGATGTACGGCAATAGCGAAGCCATTATGGGAAAGGCTTTTCAGGGAAAGCGAAATGAAGTGATCATCGCCACAAAATGCCGCCATCTCCGGACTGAAAACGGATCAATTCCTTCCGGCACCGAGCTTCAAAATATAATTGCAGATTCTGTTCAGGAAAGTCTGAACATGCTCCGCACATCCTATCTCGATGTTTACATGCTGCATCAGTCGGATCTGGAGTTATTGTCAAATCCGGAAATCGCGGAGTTGTTTTTAAGTTTAAAGAAAGAGGGGCTGGTACGATCAATCGGCGCCTCCACCTATACCATAGAGGAAACCCGGATGGCTATTGAATCCGGAATTTGGGAACTGGTCCAGATTCCTTTTAACCTGATGAACCAGGCTCATGCTGAACTGTTTTCTGCCGCCACTGCAGCAGGAACCGGCATCACAGTGAGGTCGGTGTTATTAAGGGGATTGCTTACCAGCCGTCAGCAAGGCTGGCATCCGGCTTTGAAAGAAGTAGGCGCACATATCGAGATCTTTAAAGATATCGCCGCGGAATTCTCCATCGATCTTCCCGCATTAGCCTTAAAATTTGCTTTATCATTTAAAGAAATCTCCTCGGTACTGCTTGGTATGGATAAGATGGATTATCTGCACCAGTCTTTACTTGCCGCCAACGGCCCGGCTCTTGATCTTGAAGTTCGGCAAAGGCTGCGCGAAATGGCGTATCCCGACCCCTCATTTCTGAACCTGCATGAATGGAATAAAGCCGGATGGCTATAACAGATTAAAAAAGCGTTATGATAAAAATTGGTATGGTTGGCATGAGCGACGGAAATGCACATCCGTATTCCTGGTCGGCCATCATTAATGGTTACTACGATGCGGCCGAAATAATTCGTACCGGCTATCCGGCAGTTGCTGCATACCTGGACGCGAACCGGGATACTTTGGGACTGAACGCGGCAAAAGTCACCCATATCTGGACCCAGGATCCGGCTATCTCCAAAAGTATCGCAGCAACAACCCAGATTACTCATATTGCTGAAAGCCTCGAAGCGATGATTGGGAATGTTGACGCGGTGATTATTGCCAGGGATGATGCCGCTACACATGTTGCCATGGCGAAGCCGTTTCTGGATGCCGGGATCCCCGTATTTATTGATAAACCACTGGCTGCATCGAAGGAAGATCTGCAATGGTTTGCCGACCAGGATTCGAAGGGTAAAGTTTTTATGTCCTGCTCATCGATGCGTTATTCCAATGAATGCCGGACAGCCAAAACAGAATTAAATTCACTCGGCGAAATCGAACTGGTTACGGCAGTAGGCAAAAAAGACTGGCTGAAATATGGAGTTCATATGCTGGAAGCAATGTTTGCCATGTTCGATGATCCTGTTCCTGCTTCAGTTCGATATGTTGGTACCGAAAACAAAGATGTGGTTCTGCTTCAATTTGAAAACGGAATGGTGGCTACCATTCATCTTTTTATGAACATATCTTCCACGTTCCAATTAACTGTTTTTGGACAAAAAGGCTGGCGATTGGTTGATATTAAGAATTCGTACTCCATGTTCAGAGATAATATCATCGAATTTGTACGTTCTGTGGAGCAGGGAAAAAGCAGCCTTGAATTCAGGAAAACCTATAACATTATTTCAACCCTGATTGGAGCAGAAGAAAGCCGGCTTTCAGGCGGCGCTCCCATATCATTAAAAAACTACCATGCACATAAATGACCTTTTTAGTCTGAAAGGAAAAATTATTCTGGTGACGGGCGGGGCCGGCAATTACGGCAGGTCAATGGTTGAAGGATTGGCGGAAGCGGGCGGAACGGTAATAATAGCCTCCCGAAACCTGGAAAAGATCAGTGCCGTGACAAATGATTTCATGGCTGCTGGTTTCGATGTTCATGCACTCCCATTATACCAGGGGGATCCGAAAACCATCGAAAGTTTAAAAACAGCAATTAAGACAAAATTCGGGAAG
>JAEZAY010000454.1 GCA_023427575.1 Bacteroidota bacterium
GCATATAATCTCGACATGCAGTTGAATGATAGCCGAAATAAGAACATGGAGGATGGGTAAAGATTTAAAAACAACTGCCCTTTCGTTTCAAAAGAGCAGTCGAATCAGATCTTCATCCCGGGAACTGAACTCCTGGGGTATTTATAACCAGAATGGGCAAACGATCCTTAACAGGATTCTTCATCCCTTCCAGCGGCAACTATTTGCCTTCCTTTTCATCGATTTTTTCCTGGCAGTTATCGAGCGACATTTTCGCCATTTGTTTTTCGCCGGTGCTTTTGGTAACTTCTATTAATTCCATGCGGGCCCGGGTAAAACTGGCTTTTACGTTACAGGCGATATAATAGGTTATACCGGCTTCCATTTCCAGTTCCAGCTCGGTTTCTTTTTTCAGCAGACCTACTCCACCCACTTTTGCTTCATAAATGTGTTTCCCGGGTTTCAGCTCCTGCTTGATAAACTTGTTATTGCTCAGCTTGCAGATTTTTTCGCCATCGGCAAATACCGACCAGTTAGCGCCGGCCGCGGTAAACTGACCAACCCGGTAAATATAAACCGTTGCAGTTTCCGCTTGTTTCTCCGGGGTATTGATGAAAGAACCCGTCATCACAAGGGTGGAAAATAATACCGTTACCAATAAGACTCTTTTCATTTTAAAAATTTTGAGACAAATATAATAGCAAGATTCGTGGAAAGCAATCCGCATAAAGATGTGATTTTATAGAGAAGCCTGAACTGTTTCATGCGGGAAGATGCCCTCCTTGAGCTGGTTATTTTCAAACCAGACACAAATCAGATCGCCGTCTTTATAGCCCTGGATCTTTAAAACCTGTTCATTGGTTTTGCCCTGCCAGGTATCGGTGCCCTGGCCATTTTTCCGGGTAATGGTCATGCGGGGACCGCCCGATTTCAGCACTACAATGTCTCCCACTTTAAATTGTTCCATAAAAACTGTTTATTGTGAACGTAAATTGATTAGAAAAGTCCTGAAAATACTGTCATGAAAATAAGCCATCTTCTCCGAAAGCTGCTGTTCCTTCTTCTTCCCTGTTCCTTATCTGCACAGTCGCCCGAAACTACCTATGCAGAAAAACTGGGCTATCCTCCAGGCTCGCGCCTGTTGATTTTGCATGTGGATGATGCCGGCATGAGCTACGAATCGAATGAAGGGGCTATACAGGCGCTGACAAAAGGGGTTGCCAATTCGGTGAGCGTAATGATGCCATGTCCCTGGGTTCCGGGCTTTGTAAAGTTTTTGAAAAAAAATCCGGGCATGGATGCGGGGCTTCATCTTACCCTGAATTCGGAATGGAACGATTATCGATGGGGGCCTTTATCGGGGAAAACAGAAAGTCCGGGACTCACCGACACTGAAGGCGCCATGTGGTCATCGGTTGAAAAACTGGTACAGAACGCAAGTGCCGCGGAAGTGGAAAAAGAACTGGAAGCACAGTTAAACCGGGCAAAGGCGATGGATTTCCATCCAACACATTTCGACTCGCATATGGGAGCATTATTTGCAAGCCCGGCCTTTCTGGAAACCTATATCCGATTCGGAATAAAACATAAAACCCCGGTGATGATTCCCGCCGGTGAAGCCTCGCTGATCCGGGCTCAGATGAATCTGCCTGAAGAAACGGTACAACAGTTAAGATCATTGGGCAGGATGTTATGGGAATCAGGGCTGGTGGTAATAGATGATTTGCATAATTCGAGTTATGACTGGAAACCCGGCAATCTGAACGATCGTTCATTACAGAAATACAAAACCGAAAAATACATTGAAGGAATCCGGTCTCTGAAACCGGGAATTACGATGATGATCATGCACTGTACCCAAACCAGCGAAATCTTTAAACAGATTTCGGATAGCGGGCCAACCCGTAAAGGAGATCTGCTGGCAATGCTGGATCCGGCGCTTAAAAAAGCCATCCATGACGAAAAAATAATTATGGTAACCTGGAAGTCGCTTCAGGAGAAACGAAACCTGTTAACGAAATAACTATTTCTTCCGGCTTTTTTTCACGGTCTTTTTGGCCGAAGCCTTTTTAGAAAGCGGCTTCCTGGTTCGCTTGGGCGTGCTTGCTTTTTTGGCGTTGCGGGCAGCTTCTTTTTCGTCTTCCAGTTCGTTTTTCCGAATCACATCCCAATATTCTTTCCCATATGGAACCAGAATCTCGCTTCCGGCCTCTATGTTTTTTACCGATTCGATATAGGCGCGGTACCCTTCCGAAACATACTCGCAGTTATTATTTATGCCCTTAACCTTTGTAAGTCCCCGGGCATGATTTGCATATCTTGCCAATGAAGATTTATGCTTCAGGGCATCAATAACATGGTTACGGTTAATGTAGTATATGTACCCGTTATTGCCATCAGCCTGGTTAACATCACGCCAGGCGGTCTTTTTCCCTTTATATTCCACGATCCTCGTCCCTTTTGGAATGGCCTTGCGGGTGAATAATCCTTTACCTGCTCCGGGTATGGTCGATTTCCGAACGTACAATTGCTTTTCTAATAATGCCACCTGAAGAAATTTTGCCAGCGAATGTAATCCTGTTTATTTAATTGAAACTGTTTATTCGAAAAGAATCATGCCAGTGCCTTTAATTGAAAATTAATGCGGCACAGCCTTTACATATGGGTTCAAGGGCAGAAGAGGCGATTTAAAAAAAGAATTTATTATATTTTTACCGTAACTATACACAGATGGAATTCGGGCGTTCAGGTAACAGTAAAGATTTGACTATGCGTTTTGAAGATGTGCCGATAGTTCTGGTAGATGACGATGATGATGATATATTTTTATTAACGGAAGCCCTTCGCGAACTGGGGTATACAAACAGGCTAATCCCTTTCACTTCATCCGTGGATTTTCTAAAATACTTCGAAAAAGACTCGGATAGCCATGTACCCGCTATCACGATTATGGACTGGAATATGCCCTTACTCAACGGACTTGACCTGCTGACCCGGATCAATAAAGATTACCCCCACCGAAAAATTTTTATTACCATTCTTTCCACTTCCCGCAGAGAGTCTGATCGGGAAACAGCAATGCATCTGGGCGCATATGAATATTATGTGAAGCCTACTAACCTCGAGGGCCTGAGTACATTCTGGCAACACATTATTGAAAGGGCAAAAAAAAGCGGCCTGTATCCTTTTTAAAAGGTTAATCTGATTCTACGCGCTCCTTTTTGTTGGTGATGGCTGCATCCACGCTAAAACCACCGCCGCCGGTGAACATCAGAACAATGGTTAATCCCAGCAGTAAAAGAAAAAATTCATAGCCTTCGCCGGTGTCGGGCACCCGCTGCCAGTTCATAAAAAAACCATTCTTTACGTGAGAATGGAACATCACTCCAATAAAATTGAAAAATATAAGGATGGATGCGATCCTTGTCCCATATCCCACCAATAGAAATAATGGGGCAATGCTTTCGATCAAAATAACAAATAAGGCAATGATCCAGGGAAGATCGGGTCCGCCGGTCAGATAATGCAGGGTGGTGGTGAAACCATAACCGCCAAACCAGCCAAAAAGCTTTTGCGCCCCATGGGGGAAAACTACCAGTGCCAGGGTAATACGGGCTGCCAGTGCCGCTAAATTGTCCGGATCTGTGCTGAGAATGCTTTTCATGTTTGTCGTTTTAGAATTCAACAATGGGAAGAAGCTTGGGATTCATCCAGCATTCACTATGTACAGATCGTTGTTTTTACAAGCTGATCAACATGGACAGGCTAATAATCATTTAACAGGATAAAAGGAGATGGCCGTACTACAGACCTACGCATTGATAATACATTAGAAGATCGCCGGGCTTACAATGGCCGCGCCTTGAAAAATTTCCTTTTTAAAGTTACTATTATAAAATTGGATATCAACCCCCACCCGATTATATTTTAAATGGTGCATTACCGTGATATATCAGGTATTTATGAACATAAGATCTGATGCAAAAACCCGGGAAGAAGATCTGTTATTCAGAATCTCAACGTTTCCTTGAACTATAGGTTCCCGGGTATTAATCTTCCATTTTCCTGGAACCTGCATCGATAGTAAATGATCTCTTCCACTTTTTTTTGAAAAAAAGTGCAGCAAAAAATCGGGCTGCGGAGTCAGGAGTCTCCTTACCAGCTAAAGATCATTTCCCGGCTCTAATAACTTTTTTTACTATCTCTACGCCCTCGTTTTCAAATTCGCACATTTGCACATCATTGCTGTCCGGTTAATAATTTTCGATTTAGCTGAAACCTGTATCAACAGCAAGTTACGAGCAGTCATTGTAAATGACCCCTTCCACTTTTTTTTAGAAAAAAAGTGGAGCAAAAAAATCGGGCTCCGGAATAAATCCTAAAAATTGAAACTCCCGGCTAAATAAAAACAAGTCACAGC
>JAEZAY010000490.1 GCA_023427575.1 Bacteroidota bacterium
CCATAACAACGTTCCCGGCGTTCTTTCTGCAATCAATACCCAGATGTCGGACAACCAGATCAATATCCTGGCGCAAAATCTAAAAACCAATGACGATATCGGTTATGTTGTGCTTGATGTTGACAAAAAACTTTCGAACCGCGCCCTCGAATTACTGAAAGAAGTGAAGGAGACGATAAAAGTGCGGTTAGTGTATTAATTATGACAAAAGAAACCATTAAGAATCTGGAAGAGGCGCTCGCGCTTTCGCCGGATAATATTCCGCTACGGCTTCATTTGGCCGGCATCATGCTGGAAGAAGAAATGTACCCCGAGGCTGCACGGCAGTTCAGCGATGTGTTATCGCGTAACTACGGAAACGTAAAGGCCCGGCTTGGGCTGGCCGCTGCTTATTATCATCAGCAGAAATATTCGGCAGCCATTATCATTTACGAAGAGTTGCAGCATGATATGAGTGATGAGGATAGTCTGATCTATATTAAATGTCTGATTAAGGAAAACTCGATAACCCAGGCCGTTGATTTATATCAGCGGGTGCTGATGATGAATCCCGGTTTTTCGGATCCGGAAATCGACAACTACCTACGCATCCCCGGCAATGGATTTAATCAGGACAATCTGGAAGATGATGAGTTTTTCCAGATGAACGATAAATATTTTATGGAGAAGCCCGATCTGAAATTTTCCGACGTGGGCGGCATGGAAAAGGTGAAGGATGAAATTTCCATGAAAATTATTCAGCCCTTAACAAACCCGGATCTTTATAAGGCTTTCGGAAAAAAAGCTGGCGGCGGAATTCTGCTCTACGGTCCTCCGGGTTGTGGCAAAACGTATATCGCGAAAGCGACTGCCGGCGAGATCAATGCGAAGTTCATCAGCATTGGCCTGCATGATATCCTGGATATGTGGATAGGAAATAGTGAAAAAAATCTGCACGATATTTTTGAGATCGCCCGTCAGAATGCGCCCTGTGTATTGTTTTTTGATGAGGTGGATGCAATGGGTGCAAGCCGCACCGATTTACGGCAGTCGGCCATGCGACATGTAATCAACCAATTCCTGGCCGAAATGGATGGGGTAACTTCCAATAATGAAGGCGTATTGATTCTGGCAGCCACAAATGCCCCCTGGTCGGTAGATCCTGCTTTCCGCCGGCCGGGCCGATTCGACCGGGTAATTTTTGTTCAGCCTCCCGATCTGAAAGCAAGAATGGACATTCTTCAGTCGAAACTGAACGGAAAACCGCTCGGCGAAATTGATTTCGAAAAGGTCTGCCGCCTTATGAATGAGTATTCAGGAGCCGATATAAATGCGGTGGTGGATATCGCCATTGAAAATAAACTGCGCGACTCGATGGCTTCCGGAAAACTGGAACCGCTTGGCACGAAAGATCTTTTGAATTCCGTTAAACAGCATAAGCCAACTACGGTGGAATGGTTTACCACCGCCCGGAACTATGGTTTGTATGCAAATGAATCGGGCCTGTACGACGAGATTTTAAAGTACCTGAAGATCAAAAAATAAAAATGCCGGGAACCGAAGCCTATATTCAAAAGGCGAGATTATTGCTGGAACAGCACCGGCCTCTTGAAGCCGAAAAGCAATTGGCGTTTGTATTTCAGAACGATCCTAATAATCATCAGGCATTATCTATTCTGGCCCGTTGTAAATACGATCAGAAAGATTATAGAAAAGGAGTGGAGATTATCGGGTCTGCCATCGCGATGCAACCCGAAATGGATTATTACTATTACCTGCTTGCTTTCGGTCAGTATCACCTGGATGATAACTTGCAGGCGGAGAGAACGATGCGCATAGCTATCTCCATTAATCCTTACGTTGCCGACTATTTCGGATTACTGGGGTCCATTGCGCTGGATCAGAAAAAATTCCAGGAAGCACTTGAATTGGCCGATGAAGGATTAAGCCAGGATCCGAAAAATATCACCTGTTTGAATGTTCGGTCTACGGCGCTTAATAAACTGAAGCGAAGTGCTGAGGCGATGGAAACCATGTACCGGGCTTTGGAAACCGATCCGGAAAATGATTACACTCATACCAGCATGGGCTGGAATTTTCTTGAAAAAGGGCGCAACAGGGAAGCTGCCGTTCATTTTACTGAAGCGCTTCGTTTGAATCCAAACCATACCAATGCGCGGATAGGATTGAAAGAATCTCTGAAGTCTAAAATTCTTCCTTATAAATGGATCCTGCAGTACAGTTTCTGGATTAATAATAAAGGGAAAAAAGCCCGTTGGATCATACCAATCGCCCAATACTTTATTGTGCGGTTGATCGCAGGGGTTACCAGTTTAATGGGAAAAACCTGGACTGCCAGCGGTTTGGTGGTAATAGCCATCTACATTCTTTTTGTGTTTACCACCTGGGTTATAAATCCATTGGCCAATTTTATGTTGCTGTTTAATAAATCCGGCCGCTATGCAGTAAGCAACCGCGAAAAATGGAATGCGATTCTTTTGATTGCCTGTATTCTGGTTGCCATTGCTTTTTTTGTGTTAAGCCTGAATACAAGTCCGGTAGAAAATCAATTGTCGCCATTCCTGATCGCGGCAATTATTTCTTTAACGGTTAGCATTCCCCTGGGCAATATGGAATTTCCGGTTAAAATGAAAGGCAATGACAGTTTGCAATGGTATTCCATTTTATTGGTTGGCATAGCCGTCCTGGCCATACTGCTGACCCTGGTAAATTGGGAAATGGCGGTGATTGCGTTGGTATTGTATGGACTTGGTTTTATGGTATACACCTGGTGGAGTTTGTTCACCAACAAATGAGGCTCAGGCCAGGATTTTGAAACATTGCTTCAATAGCAGGAATTACGAGCTGAAGATCATTTCCTGGATCTAATTACTGTTTTTACTATCTCCACGCCGTCCGTTTAGAATTTGCAAATTTTCACATTTTCACATCATTGCTGTCCGGGTAAGATGTATTCCCCTGGGCCTCGGAAAAAATCCGTTAAGAAAATTGAAACGGACGGCGTAAAATAAAAACAGTTGTTACCGAAGCTCGGAGATGATCTTTAGCTCGTAAGTCCTACTGGCGCTGGGTTATATTGATTCGCTGTGACTTGTTTTT
>JAEZAY010000520.1 GCA_023427575.1 Bacteroidota bacterium
ATAATGTGATAATGTGCGAATTTGCACAATGGAACGGACGGTGTAAAATAAAAACAAGTCACAGCTAAAGAATATAACTGTCCGGATTTGAATTTGCCCATTTGCACATCAATGGTGTCCGGGTAAAATGTATTTCCCCGGGCCTCGGAAGAAATCCGTTAAGAAAATTGAAACGGACGGCAGTGATAATGTGATAATGTGCCAATGTGCGAATGTGCCAATGTGGAAATGTGATAATTTGATAATGTGATAATGTGCGAATTTGCACAATGGAACGGACGGTGTAAAATAAAAACAAGTCACAGCTAAAGAATATAACTGTCCGGATTTGAATTTGCACATTGGCACATTCGCACATTTGCACATTCCCTTATGCCGGGAGTTTCAATTTTTAGGATTTATTCCGGAGCCCGATTTTTTTGCTCCACTTTTTTTCTAAAAAAAACTGGAAGGGATCATTTACAATGACTACTCCGAAATCACTATTGATCATTGTTTCGGCTGAATGGAAAATTATTAAAATGAATGCTCGTAATTATTCTATTGGTACAGATTTCAGACAAAAAGAAAATTAGTTTCCTGTTACCAATGGGTCGCAGATCAGGGTTTCACCATTTCAAAATCCTTAACCACCAGTTTGATCTTCATCTCATCCAATAGCTGGATGATGGCCAGATTAATCTCCTGCCGAAGCAGATTAAAGTCGGGGGCAGGAATAGTAGGCGAAAAAAATTCTACATGAACCAGGAAAGCGTTTTTGCTGATATCTGAAAGAAAAACGGTAAAATTTTCCACCTTATCTTTTCGGCTTTCCAAAATATGCTTAATTCGCTGAATCAGATGCATAACCGAATCCGGAGCAGTAGCAGCACTTAAATCCAGTTGTACAAAGGCCCTTCTTTGTGAACGCAGCGAAAGATTGTCCATGATCGTATCCACCATTTGTTTATTGGGTACCGATACATAGGTTTTCTGGTCGGTTCTGATCCGGGTACTTCTAAGTCCGATTCTTTCCACCGTACCTGTTATCGTTTGCACTTTAACCAGGTCGCCGGCGGTAAAAGGCTTGTCGAAAAAAATGATAAATGAGGCGATCAGGTTTTCAATACTTTCACGTGTGGCAAGGGCAATAGCCGCACCGGCAAGGCTTAAACCTGTTATAAGACTGGAAATTCTGAAACTGAATCCAAATTTCAGAACCAGTAATACGCCGATGATCACCAGGATCACCTTGAAAAAATCTTTAAAAAATACGATAAGCTGAGTGTTGGACAGGTTTTTTGAAACATTTGCTTTTTCCTCCAGTAATGCTGCGATGAAATCCAGAATGCGCAGCAGAAGCCATACAAAGGATAAGATAACTGTAATGGTTGCCGCGGTCTCGACAATGGCGTGTAAGCTTGCCCGGTAGATGCTTACATTCAGAAGTTCGGGAAAACGCAGTTTTTCCAGCGCAATGATCGTGACCATTATAACCAGGAAGGAGGCAAGCGGCCGGATCAGCATCCGCACAAATGTTTTTTTATCCATCCCGGTAGCCACCTGCTTTACCAGGATGAATAAAAGCCCTGCAATCAGTTTCGAGATGAAGCCGCGTAACAAAAAAGCCAGTAATATGCTGCCCGCCACCATCAGATACAGCCTGATCGGGTTGTCTAAAAATATCTGATCTAAAAAATTTTCCATTGCTGAAATCCTTGCTACCGGAACGTAAATATACTGATCCCGTTGGCGTCCATCAGGTAGGCATGACCGGTAGTTACCTTTATTTTGGCCGCTTTTTTCATAAAGTCCGGAATCGGAAATTTTTTAAGCTCCAGGGTACCTGGTTCATACCGGTACAAATACTTTTCGTCTCTGCCCAATATGGTATTATTGATCACCATGAAATCTGTCCAGCCGGTGAAAGGGATTCTGCTTTTGAAGGTTCCATAATAATCGAAAATATAAACTCCTTTTTGCGGATCATACAAAAACACCTGCTTGTCCTGGTCAACAATATATTCCGGTGAAGGCATCGAGTCAAAGATCATTCTGAAGTCGGTTGACTGGCTTACCATTCTTCCGTCTTCGCCGATCCGTTTTAGCCTGGCTTCCTGTTCATCAAATACCCAGATATTGTTGTCGTAGGCCTGTCCGATCGCCTTTACCTGAAACAGATTTTGTTTCCGCAGATCCAGGGTTGAGCGCAGATTTAGAAACCGGTCAAGTATTAATATGGTTCCGAAATTTTTATAGTATAAAAGCAGTTTTAGCGGATTGGTGGCATCAAAAGAATACAGTTTTCCAAACCTTCTCATATCATTAAAAACGGCAATGGAATCTCCTGCAGGCCCCAGCTTTTTCAATTGGCCATTTTGAAAAACGATGTACAGATTTTCCAGGTTATCTACGGAATAATCATCTGCCGGCCCCGGGTAGGAACGGGCTGGAATAAATAGACTATCCCTTTGAGCGCGGGCATTACTCAGCGAGAGAATAAACAGAAACAATATGACGGAAAAACGGATCAAGCGGCCCTAAACGGTTTTTTCGGTTTCAGGTATTGCATATCGCACAATTTTACTTTCCAGATCAGGATAACGGGATTGAAGCCTCAGTTGTTGCCCGTCGAAAACCGCATAGGTGAAAAAGTTTATCCAGTCGCCCAGATTGATGTATCTGCTGCGTTCACTTAAAGCATAATCGATCGGTAAATGCCGATGGCCAAAAATCAGGAAATCATAGTGCCTGATTCTGAGCTGTTCCCGGCTGTAAGTAATTAGCCATTCGTTTTCGGCACCATGAAACTTCTTTTCATTTTTACCCGTGGAAGCCCGGCTTTTTTGGCTTGAATAATTGGCAAGACCAATCCCGATGAATGGAGGAAGCAATCCGAAAAGCCATTGACAAACCGGATTGCGGAATACCTTTTTCAGCATTTTATAGCCATGGTCACCGGGACCCAATCCATCGCCATGGCCTATCAAAAATAAACGCTCATTAAATTTGAATTCCTGCGGTTCAAAATAAACCGGGATATTCAGTTCCTGCTGAAAATAATTCTTCATCCACATATCGTGATTGCCCACAAAAAAATAAACCGGAACTCCTGAATCCGTTATCTCCGCCAGTTTACCCAGAAGGCGGGTATAGCCCTTTGGCACTACCTTGCGGTACTCGTACCAGAAATCAAACATATCGCCCACAATAAAAATGGCGGCGGCCTGATTCCGGATCTCCTCCAGAAAAGAAACAATCAGTTTTTCTCTTTTTAAACTGGTTTGAAAATCGGGAGCGCCAAGATGAAAGTCGGATAGGAAGTATACATTCTTCCCCGGAGGAACCTGCATGGAACAAAGATAAGGAAGAGGCGGTAAGTGCCGATGCAGTGTGGCCGCTACTGTTTATCGATCAAAAAAACATACACTTCTTTCGGACCATGCACCCCTACTACCAAAGTTTTTTCGATGTCGGCCGTACGGCTGGGTCCGGTGGCGAAGGTCATCATCGAAGGCAGGGTACTGCCGTATTTCTCCTTAAGCAGGTTCAGGCCCTCCCTGATGTCCGGAACAAGCTGATCGGTATAGGCTATGCAGATATGAACGGGAGCATATACGCTCACCGTACGCCCACCGGCCTGTGCAGCGCTCATTACAATTGAGCCGGTGCGGGCAATCAGACATTCGCAGGAGGTGATGGCCAGATCACAGTTTTCCAGATCATCGGTATAAAAATCTTTCATCCATCCGGGCAGGATCTGCTTCAGATTTTCTTCATTACAAAAGATCTTCAGCCATTTTTTTTGCTTCGTCAGAGCACCAATAGATTCCTGAAGTTCATCGGTATCGAGGCAAAATGCAAACCTTCCGAGCAGGCGTGCGAACTCTTCGGCAAACTCTACTTCGAGGTCTTGCTTAACCGGATGGAAAACCGAATTATTTCCTTCACTGCCGGAAAAAGGAAGAGGCGTTGATTGTGTCAACGCCTTCCTGATTTTTTTTAGGATGTTTTCTTTCGAGGGAGAAACGTTCATAACCCCAATTGATCTTTTTAAACTGCCGGTGGATTATTAGCCAGGCTGCTGTCATACGGAGGCACGCCTTCGCTGATAGCACCTGAAGGATGATGTTCACCCTCTTCCACATCCAGTGATTTATGTTCCTTAAAAGGTCTTTTTCCAATCAGATTTTCAACATCACTCTGAAACAGCACTTCCTTGTCGAGTAAAGCCTCGGCCAGTTTCTGAACCTGCTCACTTTTTTCCGTCAGTAACTGTTTTGTTTTTTCGTAGGCATCGTCAATCAGTGACCGCACCTCTTCATCAATCAGCCTGGACGTTTCTTCCGAATAGGGCTTTGTAAAGGAATTTTCGGCAGAAGGATCATAAAAACTTACGTTTCCAACCTTTTTATTCATTCCATATACTGTAACCATCGAATAGGCCATCCGCGTGATCTGCTGCAAATCGTTCTGGGCGCCGGTAGAGATTTTTCCAAAGAAAATATCTTCACTGGCACGGCCGCCGAGGGTCATGCAGATCTGGTCGAGCAACTGATCGGTATTGTACAGGTATTGTTCTTTCGGCGTGTACTGGGCATATCCCAGGGC
>JAEZAY010000024.1 GCA_023427575.1 Bacteroidota bacterium
ATTCCATTCTGATGCCGTGCGGTCGGTAAACGTGGTAGGATGAACGAAAAAAACATCAATGCCCGCATCATAGGAATAGAATTTTTTTAGAGGTGCAGGGATGCTGTCGGAAGGGTCGGAGATATCGGGATGTGCCGCCCACATCGATTTCAAGGAATAATCGGGAACCAATGCGGCTGAATCTTTGTTAACCTGGATTTGCCGGCCGGTTTTTGGGGAACAGGAATAGCCTAAAACAATAAAGAGCAGCGCCAGCGAAAAGAACCACCTAAACATTTATTCACTAATTTTATCGCGTAAAACTATAATAAAGTAACCTAAAACTTTTCTTCATATGGCCATACCGGTTGTTGATCTTGCAGACTTTGTTTCGGGTAATGAGCAGCTAAAAGCCGGTTTTGTTCAGAAACTGGGAAAGGCCTATGAGGATGTTGGATTTGTTGCCGTTAAAAACCATGGCATTCCGCAATCGCTGATCGATGATCTATATAAATATGTACAGCAGTTTTTTGCATTGCCTTCAAACGCAAAAAAGGATTTTGAAATTCCCGGCCTTGCAGGTCAGCGCGGCTATACTTCTTTTGGAAAAGAACATGCGAAAGGAAGTGAAGCGCCGGATTTGAAAGAATTTTTCCAATATGGACAAATGGTGGCCGATGATGATCCGCTGAAACCGGAATATCCTGCAAACGTACAGGTAGCTGCCGTTCCCGGGTTTAATGAAACCTTTGAAAAAGCATACCGGGCCTTTGAACAATCAGGCAAATCGCTGCTTCAGGCAATTGCCTTATATCTTGGCCTCGATGAACATTATTTCGATGAACATATTGATAAAGGAAATTCCATACTCCGCGCTATACACTATCCGCCGATTACTACCGAACCAAAATCATCCATCCGCGCCGAGCAACATGAAGATATCAATCTGATCACTTTGCTGGTAGGTGCTTCCGCCGATGGTCTTGAAATTCTTACCAAACAAAATGAATGGATCGGAGTAACCTCTCTTCCGGAACAGATTGTGGTAAATGTGGGCGATATGCTGCAAAGGCTAACGAACAACCGGCTTAAATCAACCACCCACCGGGTGGTAAACCCGCCCCGCGAAAAATGGCATACTTCGAGATTTTCCATTCCCTTTTTCCTCCATCCCAAAAGTAAAATGAGCCTCGCCAGCCTTGAGAGCTGTATCAACGCCGATCATCCAAAAGCCTATCCCGATGCAACAGCGGGCGAATATCTCGATGAGCGGTTGCGCGAAATAGGTTTGAAGAAATAATTTTGCGGTTCAGCCGTTAAAGCTGACGGTTCATCGTATTTAACAGGCAGTTAACTGGTTTCTTGTGTAAAATTGTGTCATATTGATGAACCATAAAACCTGATTATGAAAAAAATACTACACAGCATCCTGTTCTTTGCTTTTGTTGGAATGGCAGAAACCGGAAAAGCTCAAACCGAGCTGGCACTGAATCAAAATCCTAATTTTGAACTCACCCGGGCAAAATACATGGCTATGGCCGATTCCGTGAACCAATGGCATAGCACTACTATTCAGAATACCTATAAGGCCATCGACTTTTTGGAAGACAAAAAGATCGCCCGGGCTGAAAGACAGGAATTCAGAAGGGAACTAAGATTACAAAGGGCTCAGCGTGGTTATAATAATTATTACCGCCACTATTCGCCTTCGCGTTATTACAATAAAAGGCTGTACGATTATTATCCAACCTACAGGCATAACCGCTACCGTTCCTATTATTCACCCTATGGTTCGCATTCGTATTTAATGAATACCATTCCGCTGGCACTTACCCTGGGTTTTCTTTGCCGGTAACATTTTAGAGTATCATCCGTATTATAACTATTCCTAAACTTTCATCATATGAAAAGGTTTTTACTTGTTGTTTTTGTTATGGCCGGAATTGGCCTCAGTCTCGCTTCCTGTTCCCGTAAGGTAACCCGCATCGATCCGTCCGAGCAGGTAGATCTGAGCGGGAGATGGAATAATACCGACTCGCGCCTGATTGCTGAAGATCTTACCAAAGAAATCCTGGGCGACCGCTGGGTGTCAAATCACCAGGAAGGACATAGTGGCCAGAAGCCGGTGGTAATCGTTGGTTTTGTTTCTAACAAAAGTCATGAGCACATCGATGCAGAAACGTTTATGAAAGATGTGGAGCAATCATTTATTAAAACCGGAAAGGTAAGGCTGGTGCAGGGCGGCAAAAAAAGAGAAGAGCTTCGGGCCGAAAGAGCCGATCAGCAAACCAATTCCAGCGCTTCCAGCATGAAAAAGTTCGGGCTTGAACAAGGAGCTGATTACATGTTGCAGGGATCTATCAATTCTATTGTTGACTCTGAAAAGCGCAAGAAAGTGGTTTACTATCAGATAAACCTTGAACTCACCGATATGCAGAGCAATGAAGTGGTTTGGATCGGCGATAAAAAAATAGCCAAGTACGTTAAGAACTAGCAAGTAGGATCAAGTTCATGTTATTCCGCCATCAT
>JAEZAY010000116.1 GCA_023427575.1 Bacteroidota bacterium
GCCCTCCATGGAATCAGCCTGAAGAGCTCGTATGAAGGAAAAGGGATATGTTGAAAAAAACCAATGGAAACATCGGGCAATTCCTTGCGGATCATACCGGGTAATAACAAGAGCTGGTAGTCCTGAATCCAGATCAGATCGCCGGGTTCGGCGATCGCCAAAACGGCATCCCTGAACTTCTGATTCACCTTTACATAATAATCCCAATACGATTGCTGGTAAATCGCATAGGTAGTCATGTAATGAAAAACCGGCCAGAGGGTTTCATTGGAAAAGCCTTCATAATACTGGTTTATCTCTTCCTGGGTTAGAAAAACGGGATAAAGATTCAGCTCCTTCAATTCGTCGATCACAACCTGCTGCTGCTCTTCATCGGCCACCTGCATTCCCGGCCATCCCACCCAAACATTGTTGCCGCTGCGGTATACCGAACCCAGTCCGGTGGCCAGTCCGCCTTCGCTGGTGGAAAAATTGATGGTGCCTTCGTTTTCGATGCCTTTTACCGGAAGCCGGTTTGAAACAATAATGGTTTTGCTCATATATCTGGGTCCTTCAATAAATTAAGAAATGAACTGAATTGATTCTGGCCGAATGGCCTATTGCCAAAAAAAAGAGTGTCTAAGTTAACAAATCTGAACGGAATCGGATTCCAGACCGATTTAAAGCTTAAAAATGGGCATCAAATGTAATTAAAGAAGAGGTGTAGGCAAAAGCCGGAACTGGAAGCAGATCAATATAATCTGATTTAATAATATTTTAGTTTGACGCTTTTTGCAAAACTAATCTCTGGAAATTAGGAATGATGATATGAACGGTTAGCTACTGTTTGTTCAGCGAAATAAATTACGATGGCGTCGATCCTGAAAATCCCGGTTTGGGTCTGATTGGATGCATTCTCGCTTTCCTTTTTATTTTCCCGCAAAGCAGATAAGAAAAGCAAAGCATAATAAGAATACTATTCTCCCATGGACTCCGGACTTCCGACATCGACCCCGAACTCCGGATACCAATGATTTTCACATTTGCAAATTCCAAGCGTTCTGGAGAGTTCCATCTTGCTACCAATAAGATGTTTGCCTTGTTATTCTAATACACTTCCGGAATCAGAATCTTTTTGGTTTCGATAAAGTTTCCTGAAACCCCAACGAAAGAAAGGAAATAAGATCCCGGGATCCGGAGATTCAACTCAATAATGTTTCTGTTATTTACCTTTTCTTCCATTATTTTTTGTCCGAGGGCATTAAAAATAACCAGTGACTGAACCCGGGTATCGCCATTAATTCCGGCAAAGAAACGCCCCCGGTTTGGATTTGGCCAAACGATCAGGCCGGAGCCGCCGGGCCGGTTCCCCACCGGAACTTCATTTGAATAGCTTATATCGCCGGCATAATCTACCAGCATCAGGCGGTAGTAGGTGATGCCTTCATAGGAATTGGGATCGTTGAGGGAATAATTTAGCTGATCGAGGCTGTATCCGTTGAGTGCCTTTGAAAATACGGTATCGGTATTGGAAAAACGGGGATCCGACCCAAACCTGCGTTGTACTACGAAATAATGCAGGTTAAGTTCCGGCATGGTACTCCAGTACACATGAACGGATGACCAGGTATTCCGGTAAGCCTGGAACCAATACTTTGTTTTCAGAGCAGAGTCGGCCGGAACGGCAAATTTGGTAAACCAGGATGAGCTGCCGATTGCAGTGGTCAGCCCTCTGGTATTCATGCCATAATCCGGATCGGGTGCTCCTGCCCCGATAGTGCCGGGAACGGGGATTGCTTTAGGACCCGCGGTATCCCAATGTGAGCCTGTATAGCTGGAAATATATGAGTAGACCCGGTTCTTACGAAAACTCTCTCCTTCATCGGCCAGCGCATGCTGCAGATAAATATCCGCCCGGTCGCGGCCGGGCCTTTGCAGTTTGCCAATCTGCCAGGTTTTGTTCACGCCGAGATCGTTCAGGATCCGGCCCCTGGTTACATTCGCTAATACCGTATCAAATACCGTCACATAAAAATCATCGCCAGGAACGGCATGTGAGCGAATGGCTGCCGGAGCGTAGGATTTCTCGTTGGATCCCAGGGGAAAATGAACAATACCGTCCGCTCTTCTAATATTTCTGCGAATAAGGGCAGCACCACTATTAGCCCGACCGGCTACAATAAAACGTTTTGAATCATAGCCTGAGATTATGCCAGGATTGTTTTCGCCCAATACCAGCATATTGCTCTGCAGATAAAAAAGTCCTCGCGTAAAATGGAGCGTCTGGCGTATATAAGCAGTACTGTTAACCAATTCCACTCCATAGATATTATCAATGTATAATTTTGAAAATCCTGATCCCTGGCGGATGGCCTGGTTATAACCGGCATCCAGCTGCTGACGGAAAAATTCATTGCTGAAGATCACAATACCGCCTTCACCTTTTGCGGTGTCCCCCAGTCCGGCATCATCGGTGATTAATGCTCCCGGATCATTTTCCCATTTTTTCCCTTTAAAATGCAATACCGCTTTTTTACCTATCCCCAGCTTTCCCTTATTAATAATATCAGAGAATGCGGTTGCCGTATCGCCCACAAAAAATACCCTGGCTTTATTGGGCACATAAATAGCCTGCTGAGCCTTTACCATTGAGATAGAAAAGACCAGCAAGACCAGCAAAAGCGAACTTTTAATATAGGAGGGAATATAGCCCATGGTAAAATCGGAACCGCTTATTTTTTCTGCAGCTCTCCCACCTGTTTTTTTAATTCATCTATCTGTAGCTGTTGTTCCCGGATGGCATTGATCAACACCGGAACTAATTCGGCATAGTTCATACCCAGGGTTTCCTTTGATTCATCGCCGGAAACAACTTCCGGAATCACCGCACGAACATCCTGAGCAATAAGACCCAGATTGGATTTATTGCTTGAATCGGAAATCCAGTTGTACCTCACGGGTTGAAGTTTTAATACTTCTTTCAATCCGTAATTCAGATCCTGAATGTTTTTCTTTTGTCTCCTGTCTGATGTTTGGATAACGCCAATGGCGGCATGCACGGCATACCATCTATACCCGGAGGCTCCCAATGAAATCTGATTTGAGGAAATCGCATCGTTCGCGGGCAAAATGGAATGAGTGAAGCTCACATTCCCCCCGTTTCCGATCCACATCCTCCGGATATATGCGGTGTAAAAATCAAGACCGTTCACATTCGTTGAACCCGACCTGGATGATGCGATCCCTTCCCCGCTTCCATTTCCAAACCGTAATGAAGCGCCTGAATTAAGAGTGCCATTGTTCGAACCCGACTGATCCACGGTGATTCCGGTTTGGGCCGCAAAATCGCCGTTCACGTGAAGTCGGAACCCCGGGTTGTTCATTCCGATCCCGATATTTCCTCCCGCCTGGATATACAGCCGGTTAGCCCCGTTTGTAATGAATTGGATATCGGTATTTGAATTAGATCCAAAATTAGATATTCCGGAGAGCCAGTTGCCGCCAATATTCCAGGAATTGGGAACCATCGCACTGACATCCACCCAGCTTGGGGCCGCACCTGCTCCATTAGAGCGTAAAAAATGTCCGGCCGCTCCGGCATTACCGTTTGGCATCAATGCCCCGCTGAACTTAATATTGCCGGTTACATCCAGCTTTTCGGTAGGCGCGCCATTATTGATTCCTATGTTCCCGGCACCGTCGATCAAAAACCGGTTAACAGCCAACAGCCCTGCTTCAGCATTTGCCAGCGTGTTGTTGGCGGAGTTATTAAAGGTTTGAAACCGGAATTCTTCGGCAACCATTCGCACGCGGTCGGGGCCCCAGGTACCCGCCACATCATTACCAACATAAAAAAACAATTCGTTGGCCTCGGTATTGGCAAAGGTTCGGTATTGAATTACAGCATCCGGATCACCGCCCATATTGCCGAAGATCAAACGCCTGCTGCCGCCATTGATCCGGATATTCCCATTTACATCCAGGGCTTCTGCAGGAGCTGATGTTCCGATTCCGAGCCGATTGCCGGTGGTCAGGCGCATGGCTTCGGTATTGTTTGTAATAAAAGAAATATCGTAATTGGTGGTGGTGCCAAAATTAGTCAGACTGGTAACCGCATTACCTCCTGTTGCCCATCCCGAACCTGTTACGGTCGACCAAACGGGGGCATTTCCTGCACCGGCAGAGGTGAGCACCATGCCGGCAGTACCGGCATTATTGTTCGGCATCAGCGCGCCACTGAAACGAATATTCCCTGTTACATCCAGTCTTTGCGTAGGCGCCAGGTTTCCGATGCCTATATTTCCGTTTGGATCGATTCGTAAACGCTCGTTGGCAGCCGCAAAACCGCCGGTAAAAAATCGTAGGTTCCTGGCTGCAGTTCCATTCCCGATAATAAAATCGTTACCGGTCGAGTAAAGATATGCGTTGTTTATTCCGCCAATTATCGGATGAGCGGTATTCGTGAATCCGCTGGAGTTGATACCAAGGTTCACAAAGTTTACCTGTTCGTCGCCATTGTTTGCGGTTGCAACAATATCGGAACTGGCCGTATTTCCAGCCGACTGGTTCTGAATATTCAGCTGAAGATAATTATTGATATTGCCTTTAGCGCTGATCAGATTATAGGAAGAAGTTGTTCCCGCATCCACCAGAAGTTTTTCCCGGTTTGAGACGTTAAAGTTTGCTGAGCCAACGGCCATGCTGCCATTCTGAAGCCGCATCATTTCGGTAAATTCCGCGGTGGCGTGATTAAAACTTTTAAATAAAATAGGTTCATCACCATCATCGCCGATGATAAATTCGAATGCGCCATTGTTCGCCGTACCGGTAGCCCCCATTTCAAAAAAGTCAGTTCCTGCGGCGCTGCCCTTCAAACGAAAATTGCCATCCGGGTTCACATACATTTTGGGCTTATAAAAACTGGCGCCCGGAGCATGCCATTGGATAGGAGCAAAAAGATGGAGCACCTGCTCATTGGCATCGGTATAATCAGCGTAAGACTGAATAAGCCCAAGGGTCTGGCGGCGGCCCAGTTCAAAATATTTCGAATTATTCGACTTTAATATCAGCGGGCGATCGTCGGTTGTACCTAAAAAATGATTGGCGGCATCTATACCGGCATTTCCCTGGATAGCCCATTGGGTAACCAGTGGCGCGGTGGTAACAATGATATCGCCATTTGCGTTCACCGATAGAATTTTTCCATTGGAAGCCGTTGGGGTTGCGGCGCCTAATCCGTTCAGGCGGAGGCCGGAGGTGAATGTACTGCTTCCTCCCACTTCCAGGAAATTACCGGGGTTGGTGGTAGCAATACCCAGAAATCCCGAACTGGTCAAACGCATCCTTTCCGAATTATTTGTAATGAAGGGAAGATGGAAATTACTGGTGGTTCCGATCGCTTCCGCCGCGTTAACCAGATTTCCGCCCCTTCGCCAGGAAAAGAAGCCGGGGTTTTCAGCAACCGTAATATCGCCATTGCCATCTACAGAAAGCAGTTTGGCTGTTGCCGCATTTGGAACCGCTGTGCCAAATCCCTGTAGTCTAAGACCGGAGTTCCCATTAAGCGGATTTACGCTTTTTACTTCCAGGATATTTCCCGGACTGGTAACTCCAATACCCAGACTACCGGTATTGGTCAACCGCATTTGCTCGGTATTGTTCGTAATGAATTGAATGGCGTAGTTAGTGGTGGTTCCAAAGGTTTTATTTGCAGTGGGATTGTTACCGCCCTGCAACCACGACATCGTTTCGAGATAAGAAACCGGGTCGATCCAGACGGGGGATGCATTGGCTCCTGCCGAGATCAGGATGGCCCCTGTTACCCCGGCTGTATTGCCGGGCATAAAGGCCCCGGTTAACCGAAAATTTCCCGTAAGTTCCAGTCGCTGCGTGGGAGCGGCCGCCGTTCCGATCCCTACGTTTCCATTGGCTTCCACTTTTATCCTTTCCAGATTATTGGTGAGAATTGCCAGGCCATAATTATCCTTATTACCAATTGTTTTCCTGGCTCCGTTCGTATTTCCATTTAAAGCCCAATAGCCGGGAAGATCGGAAGCAATGGTCAATGCCTGCCAATAGCCGCCTGTTCTAAGCATGAGCTTTTTAAGTGGCGTAAAATAGATCACCGTTCCATCCAGCGGGTTCAGCGAATTGATGGAGGCCGTGTCGCCGATGCGTGGATACAAAAGCCCCTGATTGTCGGAATGCAATTCAAGCACGGCCGATTTCTCAACCTGGTAAGGAAGTTTTCCCAGTTTTAATTGCTGGGAAAACAACCAGTTGGAGGCTATTAATAAAAGGATAAGTACAAAAGTTACCTTTAAACCAGGCATAGGATTGGATTGAGTTGTAAGCAGCTGCTGGCAACTATATAATTGAGCTTCCTTTTTTTCGCCGCAGAGCTTTGGAAGCCAGGCAGGATCAAATAAATCCCTCTTAAACTATTTCTTGATTATAAACCAGTTGTTACCGTCTGTTTGAAGCGTAACATAGGTCCAGTCGTTATAAATAACATAACTGGATCCGCCATCAATGGTACCGGTGGAAGGGGTAATGGTTAACTCGTTATCAATTCCTCCTGTTCCGATCTTTTTAATAGTATAGATCCGGCCTGCGATGCCTGCTGCAGCCGGCAGAGTAACGGTTGCGGAGGAAGATGATGTGTTAGCAAGAATGGTATTATCGCCGGCGGTGGCTGTATAGCTGCCGGTAACCATTTTAATAGCCATTGCCAGGGAACCATCTACCTGAACGGTTGAATTGGCATATCCCGTTCCACCCACCAGCATGGTAGCTGAAGCGGTTACACTGTCCTGAAAGGTTTTGCTTCCTGCAAATTGCTGAGCTGAGGTACTAACCACTCCACGCGCGGCAACACCGGCATTGGGTACATTCAGAAAAACATTGTTTGTACCGTCGGTAGTGATGTTCAGATCGGTGCCGGTTTCTGCAAAAGAAAATGCCTGGGCGGTATCGCGGTTTCCGTTTATGCTGCGGATGGCATTTCCAAAGGCGGCGGCGCTTACCTGCCGTTTTTCGATCACTCCATTATTTATCACCAGCACTGAATCTGCATTCGCATTAACTGAAACGTTGTTCAGTTTAAGCGTTCCGTCAACTGTAGTATTTCCTGCAAAGGTTTTGTCGCCACCAAAAGTTTGTTCACCTGCTGTCACAATACCCGGATTGGTAAGATCGGCCGGATGAAGGGTCATGGTGCGAGAAGTACTGTCGGCACTGATGGACGCGCCATTGATATTGGAAGCAGAAGCAACGGCTCCGATTGTAATTGTTTGAATGGCAGATTGAATTTTTTGCCAGTCGCCATAGGTTAAAAACCCATAGGGTCTTGCGGCACCTGCACTGCCATTCTGCACGGGAAGATAAATGGCAATTGTACTGTCAGCATCCCGGTTTTCAACCAGTACATTGTCTTGTGTAGTACTTGCTTCGGCCGTAATGTTCAGGGTTTGTTTCTGAATGCCGTTAATGGCTTTGATCGCGTTTTCAAAAGACGATGAAGACATGGTTCTTTTGTAAACAGATCCATCGGCAGCCAGTACAAGCACTTCCAGCTCATTGGTGCCGGCGGCCAGGTTTTCGAGTTTTACCGTACCATCCACATTTAGTTTAGCAGTCGGGTTGTTTGTACCAATCCCGATATTGCCATTGGCATCTATACGCATCCTTTCTTCATTCTGCGTACGGATAACCAGGGGCTGTCCATCGAGGGTTCCGATAAACTGGGTAGCGGGATTTGTTCCGCTGTTCCCGGTTAATGACCAGTTGGAAGCGGCCTCGCCAAGGTCTGCAATTTTTTTCCAGGTTCCATTGCTGCGCAAACGAAGGCTTTTGTCAGAATTCAGATAGATAATCATCCCGTCCGGAGGCGTTAGCGCATTAATGGCCACCGTGTCGGCCAGCCGTGGTAACAGTAAACCCTGGCGGCTGCTTTCAAGTTCGAGAATGGAAGATTTTTGAATGTTTGTTGGATTGTCACCAATTTTCAACTGTGCTTTGGCCAGGGTTCCGATCAGGAACAGGCAGATCACCACTAGGGCTTTACGGCCAAAATTGTTTTTGGGGTTCATGTTTTTGTTTTAGGATCTCAGATAAGTTTGTGCGTTGTTAAAAACTCATTGTTGTTTTCCTTATTGTTGGGAAAAATTCCCAAATAAATTCTGCTAATTAGAATTACTTAAAAAATGAGGCGTTTTTGTAAGGGTTTACCATTAAAAAGACGGGTTTGGGTACTAAAATGTCTTTAATCAGTTTTTAATATGATTTCGGCTACATGGGGAATCAATTCCCCAGCCTTTGAAATTCGGCCCTTGGTTTTAACAATTCTTACGGGAAGACCTCTGATGGCAAGCTATTTTAGCTATACTTCAAAAAAACGAACTATGGGCAACTTACTTTACATCATTGCAGTTATCTTAATTATCGCCTGGGCGATTGGATTTTTAGGCTACAGCGCCGGTGGATTGATACATATCCTGCTGGTTATTGCCATCATTGCCATTCTTATCCGCGTAATCCGGGGATCGGGCGTATAGAAAAGATGGGCTATAAACTTAATCTTGACGGATATCGAGTGATTTGGTTTTGATATCCCGGGAGTTCGGAATTTTATTCCGGCAGATCTGTATCCTGATCATTAACTATTATAGCCCCTCTTTTTTCCATCAAAATTTTCATCTATAAACAACATCATATGAATTCAACATCAAAAATAATTGTATCCACGTTGGCTGGAGTAGGCGCCGGGGTTCTTATCGGAATGCTATTTGCACCGGAGAAAGGAACGGAAACCCGCCGGAAAATCGGCGAAAAATACAATGATCTGGGCGACTCACTGAAAACCAAATTTACCGACCTGGTAGATTCTGTAAAGGAAGAGTATGGACTGGCTAAAGACAAGGCAAATAACCTGGTGAACAAAGTAAAAGGACAAACGCCTACCATGCGCAGCGACGCGAATGATGCATTTTCTTCTTAATTGAATAGGTTTAATTGAAAAGGCTCTTCCATTTGGAAGGGCTTTTTTTGTAGGCGATCCTGTGGTCTATACATTTGTATCATGAAGATACAGTTATGGTCTATTGGTAAAGCACATGATGACTATCTAAAACCGGGCATCGATGATTTTACCCGCCGGATCGGCAAATATTATCCTGCCCAATGGAATATTATAAACCCCGTGAAAAATGCGGCTTCCCTGAGTGAAGCGGAGCTGAAAAAAAAAGAAGCCGGGGTCGTGCTGGCAGCGATCGGAAAAGATGATTTTCTGGTTGCTCTTGATAATAAAGGCCGGCAAATGAGTTCTACCTCACTGGCCGGTTTTATTCAAACCCGAGCTGATGAAGGCAGCCGCCAGTTAATATTTCTGATTGGCGGAGCCTTTGGAATGGATAAGAGCATACTCGAAAGAGCCAATCTTTTATGGTCTTTGTCGGATCTCACTTTCCCGCATCAGCTTGTACGCCTGATTCTTGCCGAACAACTGTACCGGGCCTGTACCATCAACCGGAATGAAAAATATCATCATGCCTGATCATTTTTTCCTTTCGTTACAAACCGAAACCCTTCAGATCGCCGCATTCGTTCTGCCCGCTGCGTTTTAATAAGCCGTAAGGGCATGGAAAGATAAATGTCTATATATTCGCTCCATGTTTTCGATAACAATCTTTATTATAATAATCACAGTACTCGCTTCCATATCTGCATTCCGGAGTGATAAGGTAATGAATGATCTCATATTCTATCCGCCGGCCGTAACCTATGCAAGGCAGTACTATCGATTTATAAGTTGCGGCTTCATTCATGCCGATTCATTGCACCTCATATTTAATATGATTGCATTGTATGCATTTGGTGAACATGTGGAAAGGGGATTTCAGATGATCTTCGGATCCAGCGGTAAATGGCTTTATCTTTTAATGTACTTGATGGCGCTGGTGGTTTGTTTGCTGCCCACCTATTTTAAAAACAAAGACAATTCCGCCTACCGGAGCCTGGGAGCTTCCGGAGCGGTGGCTGCCGTAATATTTGCGGGGATCCTGATGCATCCCGGTATCGGAATCGGACTTATTTTCTTGCCGGGAATATATATCCCGGGCTTTATTTTCGGACCCCTTTATTTGCTGATCTCCTATTATCTCGACCGGAAAGGAGGTGGAAATATCAACCATTCGGCCCATATCTGGGGCGCATTATTTGGCCTGGCTTTCCTGATTGTTGCCGGCAAATTGATCGCGGATTTTGATGCGATCGATTCTCTTATCCTGGGAATTCAGGCCTACCTGGCAGGATAATACCAGCTCCTGAAATTCAGTTCTGATCATGGCTACGAATGGTGAACCGGAGAATCTCCTTCGTGCTATTCTGCACTTTAAATCGTTCGTCGATCCGGTAACCCAATACCCATACGATCCGTTTGCCGGATTCAAGAACCCATACTTTTTCTTTTTCGGTTAAAGAAAGTTTCTGATCAATCAGGAAGCGGGCAATTTTTTTCTTTTTCATCATTCCGAGCGGATAAAAATAATCGCCTGCTTTCCATTTTCTCAATAAGAGCGGAAACCGGATTTGTTTTGCATCCAAAAAAGCAACCTGTTTATCAGCTGTTATTTTTA
>JAEZAY010000155.1 GCA_023427575.1 Bacteroidota bacterium
GATGGCTACAATATCCATCATAAAACAGAGGAAGTTTTGCAGGGACTTGGGTTCAGCAACGAAGATCTTGGCCGCCCTTTCCGCGAATTCAGCGGCGGATGGAGAATGCGGGTTCTTCTTGCCAAAATGATCCTTCAACAACCCGATCTGTTATTATTGGATGAACCGACCAACCACCTCGACCTTCCATCCATCGAGTGGCTGGAAAAATACCTGTTGCATTACCAGGGTTCGGTGGTGATTGTAAGTCACGATAAATATTTTCTGAACCGCATGGTGACGAAAATCGTTGAAGTATACCAGCGCCAGTTGCATATATATAATGGGAACTATTCCTATTATGAAACGGAAAAAGAAATGCGGGTAGAACTGCAGCAAAGGGCTTTTGAAAATCAGCAGGATTATATCCGCCAGCAGGAACGTTTTATCGAGCGTTTTAAAGCAAAGGCCAGCAAGGCCGCCCAGGCGCAGAGTGCTGTGAAAAGACTTGAGCGACTGGACCGGATCGAAGATGTGGAAATAGAAAGACCCAATATCCGGATGAATTTCAGAATAGACAAGGTGCCGGGAAGAACGCTGGTAACCCTGAATAATGTGACTAAAAAATACGGCGATATCACCATCGTGGAAAACGCTTCGGCCGAAATCAACCGGGGTGATAAAATTGCGCTTATTGGCGCAAATGGAAAGGGAAAGTCCACGCTGCTACGGATCATTGCCGATCAGGAAAGTTTTGAAGGAGAACGAAAATGGGGGCATAACGTGGAAGAAAGTTTTTATGCCCAGCACCAGCTCGAATCTCTCGATGTAAATAATAATGTACTGGAAGAACTGAAAGATGCAGGCAGCCAGCAAACTGAACAGGAACTAAGAACCTTACTGGGCTGCTTTTTGTTCAGCGGCGATGAAGTAGAGAAAAAGATCAGGGTTTTATCCGGGGGCGAAAAAGCCCGGGTGGCATTGGCCAAAACCATTGTGAGCAAAGCGAATTTTCTTATGCTCGACGAACCGACCAACCACCTCGATATGCATTCCTGCGAATTGCTGATTGAGGCCTTAAATAAATATCAGGGTAGTCTGATCCTGGTAAGTCACGACCGGTATTTTATTTCGAAAACCGCCAATAAGATCTGGGAAATTGACGATCATATTATCCGTGAATTCAACGGGGGCTATGATGAATGGGCCGACTGGAAAGAACGGAAGCTGAAAGCAGAACAAGCGGCAAAATCAAATGGAGCCAGCAAACAGGCAAAGAAAAATCCGCCCGCTCCTGCTATGGAAAAGCCGGTGGAGGCAAAACCGGAAACTCCCTCAGCGGCCCCAGCAAAGGTTATTAATAAGGAAGTTAAAAAAGAGCTTCAGAAACAACAGCGGCTGTTTGGCGAGCTTGAGCAAAAGATGGCCCGTTTGACGGAGAAGAAGAAACAACTGGAGTTGGCATTGGGCGCGCCGGAAACCTATTCCGACAGGAATATTTTTGCTCAAACGGAAAAGGATTACAAATCCGTTTCGGAAGAACTGATCCTGGTAAACAGGGAATACGAAAAAGTATTTGAGCTGATCGTAGAACTGGAAGCGGGTTAGGAATTCGGTCAGGATCGGCAGTGTAAAGAAATTTATCCCTTCTTTTTCCGTTATTGCATTCAGGTTATTTGTTCTAAATCCGCCTTTCCGATCGGGGATGCCAAAACATGACCGGACGATTTTCGTGAAATACCTATTCTCATATCTGCTGGTTCTTCTCTCATTGCAATCAATGGGACAATCTTCCTCCGGAAGGCCAAAAATTGGTTTGACGCTGAGTGGTGGCGGAGCCAAGGGCCTGGCCCATATCGGCATTTTAAAAGCGCTTGATTCAGCGGGTATAAAAGTGGACTATATAACGGGCACCAGCATGGGAAGTATTATTGGTTCCCTGTATGCCGCGGGATATTCGGGCGCTGATATTGAGCGGATCGCAAGGGAAATTAACTGGGATCTGCTTTTAACCAATCAGTCTTCCCTAAGGGCGCTGGTGATGGAAGAAAAAAGGGAGGCCGGAAAATACGCAGTAGAACTTCCCTGGATCAATCACCGTTTTCATTTGCCCAGCGGGGTGTTGGAAGCGCAGGAACTCTGGTTGAAATTTGCAGAACTTTTCTTCCCCGTTCACAACATTAAGAACTTCGACGAATTTTCAATTCCTTTTAAATGTATTGCCGCCGATATTGAAACCGGCGCCGCCGTGGTACTAGATTCGGGCGAAGTAATTACGGCTATACGTGCCAGTATGGCGATTCCTTCGGTGTTTACCGCCGTTTCGAGCAATGGCAGAATGCTGGTAGATGGCGGAGTGGTTAAAAACTTTCCGGTAGAAAATGTAATCAGGATGGGCGCCGATTATGTTATTGGAAGCCGGGTTGCACTGGGCCTGATGCCCAGGGAAAAGCTTACCAATGCTTTTCAGATCTTATTGCAGATCGCGTTTTTTAAAGAAGCGGAAGATGCGGAGATGGAAATTCCGCTTTGTGATCTTTATATACCCATGCCCCTGGAGGATTATCATGCGGGAAGTTTTAATAAATCGCATGAACTGCTTGAATACGGACTGGAGGAAGGAAAAAGATTATATCCTGTTTTCAAACGGTTTGCCGATTCACTGAATCTTTTATATGGACCCGTTCCCATTCAAAAAGAACGCTTGCCGTTAGTTGATTCCATCAAGATTTCTTCTTTTGAAATTAAAGGTTTGAACAAGACCACCGAAGACTTTTTCACCCATATGATGGGATATCTGGATGGAAAGTATTACACATCGCAGCGCCTTTTGTCGATGGTAAGAAAAGTGTTTGGAACCCGGTATTACAGCCGGATAAACTATTCACTGGAACCCCTACCCGACGGTTCATCTAAAATCATTTTTGATGTTGAAGAGAACCCGGTAAATTTTGCCAAGCTGGGCATTCACTATAATAATTTCAGCGGAATCAGCCTGATTGCGAACCTGACAGGAAGAAATTTGATTCTGCCTCACTCACGAAGTTTGCTCACCATGAACCTGGGAGAAAATTTCCGGGCCCGGGCTGAACATCTTCAATATCTTGGCCGGGGCAAAAATGTGGCCCTTGATCTGGGTTTATTATATGAACATTTTGATCTTCCCACATTTAATAATTTTCAGAAGGATGGCCTGAACGGGCTGAAATGGTTTAAAGCGGATTCAAGATTTCAATATTCAGCCAACCGCCGGTTTACGGTAGGCATCGGCACCCGTTTTGAATGGGTTAGTTACAGCCCTTCCATTCAATCCGTATTTGACATTTCAGGCCGGAATGAATTTGTGACTACCTATGGCTTTGGAGCGGTAAATACACTGGACAGGGCCGTGTTTCCTAAAAGAGGAATCCGCATAGATGCCGAATACGGAAAAGTGTATAATCAGACACCCGGAATTACCTTCTACAGCGAGGGCGAGCCCGTAGGAAATCTGGACTCGCTTGGAATTTCGTATAACGATTAC
>JAEZAY010000160.1 GCA_023427575.1 Bacteroidota bacterium
GCATCGGCCATCCCGGTCCGGTTTGCCAATTCCCATCCCGCTGCGATTGTGCCGTTTTCTGAAAAGGTATCGCATGAAGGAATGGTATGGATAGAAGGAGGTGAATTTCTGATGGGCAGTTCGGGGAATCCGGGCCGGCCCGACGAGCTGCCGGGTCATTTGGTAAAAGTTGACGGTTTCTGGATGGATGAAACCGAAGTGACTAACCGGCAGTTTCAACGTTTTGTAAATGAAACGGGTTATGTAACCATTGCTGAAAAAGCCCCGCTATGGGAAGAACTGGCAAAACAACTTCCACCCGGCACCCCCAAACCACCCGACAGTATACTTGTAGCCTCCTCACTGGTTTTTGATCAGCCTTCTTCCGGTGTTCCGCTGAACAATCCGGGGGGATGGTGGAAATGGAAAGAAGGCGCTAACTGGCTTCACCCCCAGGGTCCTAATAGTTCCATCAAAGGAAAAGAGGATCATCCTGTAGTACATATTGCCTGGGAAGACGCGCAGGCTTATGCCCGTTGGGCCGGAAAGCGGCTCCCCACTGAAGCAGAATGGGAGTTTGCTGCCCGCAACAAAGGGAAAAATCTCCATTATCCCTGGGGTAACGAGGAAATTGAATCGGGAAAGGCAAAAGCCAATACCTGGCAGGGAGAATTTCCGAAACTAAACACCAAATGGGATGGGTTTGAACGCTCCGCCCCGGTAAAATCGTTTCCTCCCAATGAACTGGGGCTTTATGATATGGCCGGAAATGTTTGGGAATGGTGTTACGACTGGTATGATGAAACCTATTATGTTCTGGGCCTGGATCGCGTTACTCATAATCCGATAGGCCCGTCAAATAGTTACGACTCGCAGGAGCCTAATGTGCCTAAAAAAGTGATCCGCGGTGGATCTTTCCTTTGCAACGACTCTTACTGCAGCGGGTACCGGGTAACTGCAAGGATGAAATCTTCTCCCGATACAGGCCTCGAAAACACTGGTTTTCGTTGCGTATCAAGCCGATAGCAGTGGCCGGAAAAAGCAGAAAAATAAATTAAGCCGTTTCTTCTTATTACAAAGCTTTTAAAACCAATTATCCGAATGTTTTTCCCTTAATTTGCATTAAACCCCTAACGAAAAATGTCCGATTGTTTTATTTGGATTGTAGATGATGATGCGGATGATCTGGACATTATTTCTCAGGCTTTCCGTGAATGTTCGATGGGAGTACGTTTGTTTGCCGCTCAGGAAGCAAGCTCCGTTCTTCCGGCACTGGAGAAATCTGACGAAAACGATTTTCCCAAAGTGATCTTACTGGATATAAATATGCCCCAGATCTCGGGCAAAATGCTTCTATCCATGATCCGGAAGGTGGAAAGATTTAAACATATCCCGATTGTTGTTTTTACTACCTCCAATTCTGCGAAAGACCGCACTGAATGTTTGCAATTGGGCGCAAATTCATTTCTAACAAAACCAGTAACGTATCAGGATATGGTTAAGATCTGCGCCTCCGTTACCACCGTTTTTTGCAATACGGTTATTTAGGAATTTAGTTGGTAAATGGGGAATAGGTCTCGATAATTTATCGGGATTATAGTTGAACATGCTGTTCAAGTTCCCTGAACCGGCGAAAGAATTTATTCATGGTTTCATACCCTGCGGCAAAATGCGGTGAATAGGAGCGGGAACGGCCCAATGTCACGATCTGGGCAAGGTCCAGGCCAAGGAAGTGGCAGATCCGCGCAAAGCTCAGCCGGTCTTCGGCCCCGGAATAAACGGTTTCATATTCCTCTGAAAAGATCAGGCGCTTCCGGTCCAGGTAATAGATCTCCGAATATTCCACCGAGTCGATAACATACCGGATCTGAAATACCAGCACCCTGTTTCCCTGGCGGGTAAAATGCCAGGTTTCTTTATAAACATCCCCGTTTTTTTGCCATTTGCTCAAATAAAAAACCTCCTGTACCGAATCGGCCACCTGGTCTATCTGTTGAACAACATGGTCAATGCCCGCGATTTTTGAAAAATTCGACTGCGCCCCAACCGAAAAAGAAAATATTATAAGGCCGGTGATAAGCAGAATATGCTTCATTTCCATCCTCACCCTGAATCCCCCGGAGCCGGGAAATATCGTTCCAGACAATCTCATACTCTAATTTAAAATTTATAATCAAGACCGGAAATTTTAAATCCTGAACCGGAATCCGGACAAAGGCCCGATTCAGACCAGCTAACGCGATTTTTTTGCGCCCCTTTTCTTCTAAACAAGCCGGGGTAAAAGCAAATAGAAATTAGAGCTAGCGCCGCCCTTCATTGCGCTGTTTAGCTAAAGCCTGGTAGTTTTGAAATTCAGATTTTTTAAGGGTCCGGAAATCACTGGTCGAACAGTTCCAGATGCTCACCAGATCTTTTCCGATCACCATATGCTGTTTCCAGTTTGTGAACTTTTGATACAATAACAAATTGCAGATATCGGTTGCGCTTATAAGTTCATCGGTACCTTCTCCATGTTCATGTGCGGTAGCTGCTATTTCCGAAGAATTGTACACATTGTTAACACCATATTCAACCGGAATAATGGATTGATGAATCGCTTTCAAGCCCCTCAGCTCCGAGTTTTTATCAAAGCTGAGCAGGTAATCATTTCCAAAAACGATGGCGCCTTCAAACCGTGGTGCCGCCATTACATACACTTTTTTCAGATCTCCGTTTATAACTGGAATAATATGCAGGTCTGCATCCTTGTACAAGCAGAATCGCTGATCGGTATTGACCAGCTCAATGGTTTTTAACTGGATCTGGTAATAAGATTCTTCGAGTTGGGAAAAGGATCGGGACTGAAGATCGGTGATGGCCTGCTCTCTGTTAAAATGTTGGTTAAACCGGACAGAGAAAATTATTTTCGGCTCTTCATCACGGTTATAAAACACCGAAATAATTTCATCATTATTCTGATAGGAAAATCCGCCACCTGTTTTTTTGGCAATCGCTTTGTGTTTCGATTTTAAAATCTCGGTGGCATACCAGCTCGCCAATTCCGAAAAGTACAGCCTTTTTCCTTCTTCCATTACCGAGATTTTGACGGAATCGAATGCTGTCTGGGCCTGGCCCGGGTTCGGGAAAACGAAACCCGACAGGAATAGTCCTGCAATGAGAATTGAATTCTTCATTTTCTAAAGTTTTAGGAGTATCGGTTTTTACAGGATTGGCAATTCGAAGGATATAGGAACAGGAAGACTTTCTGGCTTTTCGCAGGCGGATGGAGGGTAAAGAAAGATTGAATCATTAAAATTGGAGAATCCTTTCGGCGAAACGCTCCAGATTATCGCCCAAACGAAGTTTTTGGCTGGTTTCTAAAACAAGAATTGAGTCCTGCTGTAGTCGGGCGGACAGATTTATCAAAAGAAAGAATAGGACATCATTCACCCGGGCGGTATCGGCGCTGCAGGTTTTTTAAAACATCTTCCTTGTAAAAAAGAACATCTTTAAATTTTCCTTCGGCATACATCTCTGCCTGGTCTTTGAAATGCGGCGATTGAGGATCGCGGTTTTGTCCGCCGGCCAGCAAGGATCGGGCTTTGATCTTTTCGCCAAATTCAACTGCGCATACAAAACTGTTCCCTCCATATCCGTATCGCTTTTTTGTTCCCGGAAAGCTGCGGCTGTTAAATGATGGCAATTGACCCCAAACGGAAGAAGCGAACCCTACGGGGATACTTTCCATTGAGTCGTTGTACACTTCATTGATTTGCCCCGTCAGGCGCTGGAACCGGTTTATCTCGCCCCAGGCTATTTTCCAGGTTCCGAACTTTGACTGCAATTCCCCGATGACCTGCATCAGCGGATCAAGCAGATCAGCTGCTTTGGCATGGTGGGCAAAATAGGCAGTTCTTTGAACCTGGTCTGATTCGCCCTGGTTTATATATACGCTTTGTATGGATGAAGATAATTTTTGGGCCCATTCTATAGAAAGGGTGGTTGCAACCGAACTTACTGATGCCTGGTAATCCCATTCTTTTATCAGCGAAACCGGCGCTGCTAAAGCCTCATATTTTATCTTCTCATCAGCACTCAATTGCGAAAAAGCCCTCACTAAAGCCGGATTTAAAACTTCAAAAGCGGCGAGATAACGGTTATAGCCAGCCGAAATAACTTTCTCGATGGTATACATCGAATCGCTGCTTAAAACCCGAACTGCCTGGATTCCCCGGAAGTTTTCACCATCCGGCGCCATATATGCCGGATACTTATTTTTGTCGGGGCTGTTTTTTCCTGCAGCCGTAAAAGGCGTGGAATTGCAGTTTTGGATCCATCCATTAGCCGGGTTATAAATATGAACTGTTTCTGATACCGGATGCAAACCCTTCCATTCCGTTTGGGAACTGGATCCATCTACCGGTTTCGACCAGTCGAGATTCGGATTACGTACCGGAATAAAGTTTCCATGCCAATAGGCGATATTCCCGTTCCGGTCGGCAAACACCGTACTGTTGGAAGTATTTGCCTTCCGATCCATTGTTTTTTTATAATCCTGAAATCCTCTGGATTTAGTTCTCTGCCAGCTTTGGATCAGACTGGTTAATGACCGGTTATTTGAGCGAACGCTGATCCATTTGTCATTCCTTTCGGCCATGATTGGACCATGATGTGTATAGAGGCCTCGGAATTCGGTATGTTTCCGGACCCCGTTCTCATCATAAAAGATGCGAATGGCTTTTTCCTGTACCGGCTTCATCTGCTTATCATATTCGTAGCTATATTTATTGTCTTTTTTCACGATTTTTTCTTCGTATGAATCCGAAACGTCCACCGCACTGGACGTATGCATCCAGCCGCAATATTCATTGAAACCCTGGTACACGAAGAACTGCCCCCAGGTGACTGCCCCATACGCATTCAGGCCCTCCTCGCTCGAAACATGCACTTCGGGACGAAAATAAAATGTTACATGCGGATTGATATACAGGATGGCATTGCCGGAAGCCGTTCGGGAAGGCGCGATGGCAAATCCATTGGAGCCATCCAGACTTTCATTTTCTTTTTTGATCAAACTGATCTGATTCTTTATTTCACCGCCGTAAAAATTTTCAATTTCGCGGGCTTTCACATCAGCCACGCTGATTGCCCCGATGCTACCATCTGTCCATAACAAAGGATACCAGGGTTCGAACCGGGTCAGAAGTTTTGGCTTCACCTCCGGATTTTTATACAGGTAGTAATTAATCCCGTCGGCAAATGAATTCAGGAGCTTTTTAAGCCAGGCCGGACTCATCGCATAATCTTTTTTAGCATCGGCACTGTCAATGATCAGCCGATTCAGCAAATCGTTATAAATAGAATTTTTACCTTCCAGTTCCGCCATTCTACCCAGCTTTTCGAGATAGTTTCGCTCTATTCTTGGAA
>JAEZAY010000369.1 GCA_023427575.1 Bacteroidota bacterium
GCCACCAGCGAATAATCGGAATTAACGGTATTGCTGGTTACAAATACGCGGTAGTAATAACCGGTTCCTTCTTCCAGGTTTTCGTCTACATAGCGGGTTTCAGCCGGTCCAACTTGTGTTAGAGAATCGAAATTCACTCCATCCAGCGAGCGTTCGATGATCACGTTTAAGGCATCGGTTGAATTATTGACCCAGGTTAGTTCGATCGAAGTTTTCGACAATGCTTTGGCCTTTAATTTATCCGGTGGGGGAGGGCCGGCTCTTTTTAAAAGCCTCCATTCGGCGAGCTGGAAAAGACCGCCGCCGTTATTGTTATCGATCCGGAAGCTGTAATAAACATAGGCTTTGGTATTGGTGAAATTAAAAATCCTGGATTGAAACCGGTCGGGGAAGCTTTCTCCGGAACGGGAATCCAGCGGGGTCCAGTTGGCCTGATCATCCGATCCTTCCAGTACCCATACCGATGGATCGCGGTCGGAGGCATCATTCGCCGATACCAGTTGATACTGGTCAACCACCGAAAGCTCCGTTGGCTGAAAAATGATTCGTACCGGTTTGTAATTACCAAAATTAAAAATCAGAAACTTGGAATTGGGATTGTTATCAATAACCATTGGAGGTGCTTCGCCTCCGGGGTGGTCTGTTACCGGCGCTCCATCTTTATTGATAACTTTCAGTGTTCCGCCCAACGCGGTGATATCCCTGCTTTGCTGGGCAATGGCTCCCTTCAGGCAAAACATCAGAACGAGGCAAAGAGAGATTTTGATGAGATTTTTAGGCATTATAAGTTCGTTTAATAGTTGTAATACTTATTACCATGCTTACAATGAGGAAGGGCGTTTACCATCCTTCATTTTGTTCCAGATTGGGGTTCCGCAAGGTTTCATCCTGGGTGATCGGAATTACATACATGGCGTTTCTCCAAAGGCGCTCTTCCACCTGGAAACGTTCGTAGCGGTATCCATCGGGTTTGGTAACATCAGCGATGGGTCTTTTGCCCCAAAGAATCTTTTCCGTATGCTCGGCAATTTTCCAGCGGCGAACATCCCAGAAGCGGTGATTTTCAAAGCTCAGTTCAATTCTTCTTTCATTGCGGATCCGGTCTCTCATTTCGCTTTGTGTTAAACCCGAAGGAAGATCGGCCAGGCCCGCTCTGCGGCGCACCCGGTTTACATATTCAGTGATATCGGCATGACCGGGACTGTATTCATTTAACGCCTCCGCGTAGGAAAGGTAGATTTCGGCAAGGCGGAACTGAATTCCATCAACCCGGACACTGCCGCCGGTTCCGATGGTGGCATTTTCATTCGCCAGTTTCCGCAGGTAATAGCCGGTGCGGCTATGGTCGGTATTTGTATTGGCTTCATCTCTTCCGCCCTGGAAAGTTTCAATTCTTCTTCCTTTCCATGGCGCGCCATTGTAAAGAATATCGGTATAAAAACGGGGGTCGCGGTTTTCATAAGGCCTGTCCGGATCGTATCCTGAATTCGGATCGCTGATGGGAAGACCGTTTTTCATTTCATAATCGCTTACGATATTATCAGAAGGCGCCGTTCCCGACCATCCATTGCTTCCGAAAGGAAACATATACTGATCGCGGTTCCCTTCATTCATTCTAACGAAGATGACTTCTTTGCTGGTGAGGGTGGTGGTGATGAACATCCGCTGGCGGGCCTGTAAATTGGACTCCAGTTCATAAACCAGGTTGCCACCGGGACCACGCAGATCTATAACCGCTTTGGCGGCATCGGCAGCCCGCTGCCATTTGGCAGGATCGGAGGCGGTGCCGGTTCCATTGATATCGGCCTGGTAGCTTGTTTTGCCGGCTTCCGCCCAAAGCGGACTGGCTGAATACAGCAGGGCCCGTGACTTCAATGCCAGGCAGGCGCCTTTGGTGATCCGGCCTGTCTGGTTTTCAGGATAGGAAAACTGCACCCGGCTGAAGGCTTCATCACAATCTTTCAGCACCTGGGCCACGCATTCATCATAGGTGCTGCGGGGCATATTCAACGCTTCGGAATCGTTCTGATCGATGGTTGAATTGACGATAATCACACCGCCAAACTGGCGCATGAGTTCAAATAAAAACCAGGCGCGAAGAAAATAAACCTCACCGATCCTGTTCTCCAGGTATCCGGGATTTTGCACATCATCGGGCGTTTTGTATTTGTCGATTCCTTCCAGGATTGAATTTGCCTGGCGGATGGCCACATAGTTTTCACGCCATGTATTACCGATCGGGTTATTATTTCCTGACCATGAACCGTTATTAAAAGACATTGATGCCATCCAGTTGGAAGCGTCTTTAGCTTCGTCGGTGGCAGCCGACATATTGTAACCTCCCAGGTAGGTATAAACGCCGCGCATCCGCGAGTACAGGTTATTAACAACCTGATCGGTCATCACGAAGTTGGTAAAGATATCTTCATCCTGTTGCTGCGTGGTAGATGCCCGGTCAAGAAAATCTTTCTTGCACGATGAAAACGCGGCAAGGATCGAAAAGCAGACTATTAATTTATATGTATGTAATTTCATTTTCATTCAGTTTAAACGATCAAAAACGGATATCAATTCCAAAGCTGTAAATCTTCTGGATCGGGTACATGGCACCGTTACCGTCGCCAATTTCAGGATCCACCTGATAGTCATCCAGATGATCCCAGGTAATCAGGTTCATTCCGTTCGCATAAACTCTGAAGTACGATAATCCCAGCGCCCGCACCCATCTGTCAGGAAGCTGATAACCTACTTCCATATTTTTTACCCGCAGGTAATCGGCACTGCGGATCCAGAAAGTGGAAGCGCGGTGATTGTTTCCATTGGTGTTGATATGAAGGCGTGGATAGGTTGCCGTTGCTGCGGTTTCAGGGGTCCATCTGCCCAGGTGGAACGGTTTTACTTTTCCTTCCTGGAAGAATTCATACACCGCTTCGTTGTTCAGCATAACGCTGGCATGAGCAGCACCCTGAAGTAGTACCGAAAAGTCGAGACCTTTATAACCGGCTCTTAACAAGGCACCGTACATGATTTCAGGCGTACGGGCATAACCGATAGCGGTTTCATCGAAGCTCTGTTGAATGTAACTATACTCATGGCCGGTCAGTTTCCGGTATTTGATATCGCCGGGGCCATAGTTAGAAAAGTTTTGTTCCGGACTATTATCCACATCGGCCTGATCGCGGAAAAAACCTTCTGCAATCAATCCAAAACGGGTGCCTACCGGGTGGCCGGTTCGGGTCATCCAGGGATACGCACGGGGTACTTCATCCTGGTACACCACATTGTTTTTTGCATAGCTGAAGTTGGGTTTGAATTCATAAAAGAAATCACCCAAACGGTTCTGATGTGTTAGCTCTATTTCAAAACCTTTGTTGTCTACTATACCAATGTTCTGTTGTTTGATAC
>JAEZAY010000212.1 GCA_023427575.1 Bacteroidota bacterium
GCCATGATACCAAAAGCGATAATGGCAACGGTAATGCCTGTGCGCAGTTTATTGCTCCGTACCGTGCGGAAAGCCACCAAAAATGTGTCGAGAAATTTCATTCGTCACCAAGGTAGGAAATTTTCAATTTCAGCCCCGGAAATTTAGATAAGCGGAAACAGGCAGACCGGAATGGAAGAGTCAGCAGGCTTGAATTCCTGCTCATTCATGTCCGGGTAATTGGGTTCATTGAGCCCCGGAAGAAAGTTCGGAGTTCGGAGTTCGGGGTTCGGGGTTCGGAGTCGAGTCAGGAGTCGGGAGTCAATACATTTCTTACCTGCTTTGTTTTCCTTACATGCTTTGCGGGAAAATAAATTTATGTCCCGGACATCAGCGGTTCCTACTCAATAATCCCTAAAATTTAATGAAACAGCTTAGATAAAATAATACAGCAGACCCGTTAGCCATTCCGGAAATATCCCCAACAATACGACCACAGCAGCAGCCAGCACCAGCAAGCCTTTGTAACCATTAGAAACGGGCAGCACCGTGGCCTCGCCTTCTTTAAAATACATTGCCTGGATTACCCTGAAATAATAATAAACAGAGATCGCGGCGCAAACAACTCCGAAAATAACAAGCCATAAAACATTTCCGTTTTGAACTGCGGCGGACAGCATATAAAACTTGGCCATAAAACCGGCCGTGGCGGGAATGCCGGCCAGCGATAACAGGAAGATGGCATTGGTTGCGGCCATGACCGGCTGATTTTTAGCAAGCCCGTTAAACCCTTCGAAGGTGAAATCTTTCATCCGGATCAGAACAGCAAAAGAACCGATGGTGGCAATACAATAGGCGGCGGCATAAAGCAATAATCCTTCTTTTGCCTGCTGGTTCAGCGCTACCAGGGAAAACATCATAAAACCCGCCTGCGCGATACTTGAATAAGCCAGCATCCGCTTTACACTTTGCTGGAATACAGCTGTAATATTTCCGATGAACAGTGTTAAGGCAGTCAGAATAACCGCAATGGTTTGCCAGTGTGAATGCAATTGCCCAAAGCTTCCCATGAACAGTCGCAGGAAAGCGATAAAAGCAGCGGCTTTTACAATGGTAGCCATATAGGAAGTGAAAACGGAAGGGGATCCGTCGTATACATCGGGAGTCCAGAAATGAAAAGGTGCCACGGAAACTTTAAATGCCATGGAGAACATAAGCAGCAGGATCCCGGCGGTGGTCAGGGGTGTTAATGCCGCTGAACCCATCGCGATGCTTTCAATATTAAAGGTACCGTGAGCGCCATAGATCAGAGCGATCCCCATCAGCATCAGGCCCGTTGAAAAGGCGCCCATCAGCAGGTATTTTAACGAAGCTTCATTGCTTTTTAAATTACGCTTATCAGTTCCTGCCAGAATATATAAGGGAATGGAAATGATTTCTATTCCCAGGAACAGCATCAGCAGGCTGTTGAAAGAAGAAGCGACGGCAATACCGCAGGTGATAAAAAACAGTAATGCGTAATACTCACCCACATGAATGCCTACACGCTCAAGATCGCGGCCATTCAGAAAAAAAAGCAAAAGCGTAGACCCAAGTGCCACCGCGTTAAAGACCAGCCCGAAATTATCGAAGACAAGCATGTTCCGGACATTCATTTCCACCAGTCTAAAACCCTGCAACTCCAGTAAATTGGCAATAAATACCAATGAGATCCCGACAATAGCAAGCACGCGCACCAGTGAATACTGTTTTTTCAGTAAACCACTGAACATCATTACAACTCCCCAGACTGCTGATATAACAATTGCGTTCATAATTTGAATTACTCTTTCCTAAGGATGTTTTGAAATCATACGGGATAAAATCGCTTCCACGGTATCCTGTGTTATTGAAAGTACCGGCTTTGGATATACACCAATTACAACAATAATTACGGCAATCGCGGCCAGTACCAGCTTTTCATTTCCGCGCATATCACGGGCATTGGCAGTTATTGCGTTCGTATTTCCATACAATACCTTTTGTACCATATTCAGCGTATATACCGCCGACAGAATAATTGTTATAATGGCCAGTACCGCGAATACAATATTGTAAGATGTTACCTGGGAATTGAATACGCCGTTGAACATCATAAACTCGCCGATAAAAGCGTTGGTCAGCGGCAATGCCACATTGGCAAGGGCAACCACAACCAGCATAATGGCAAGAGCCGGCGCTTTTTGCGCAATCCCACCCAGCTCCGACATTTTCCGGGTTCCAAACTGCCTTTCGATCAGCTCAATAATGATCCAGAGCCCGATGATATTGATTCCATGATTGAACATCTGAATCATTACCCCCTGCATGGCCGAATTATTCGTTGCAAAGATGGCCAGGCACATTAGGCCGATATGCGCAATGGATGAGTATGCAACCAGCCTTTTCAGATCATCCTGCTTTAATGCGATGATGGAAGCGTATAACATTCCGGTTACACAAAGAATGGAAACAGTATCACCCCATGACCAGGCCGCCATTGGCAGTATGGGTACCAGCCAGCGGATGACTCCGAATACACCCATTTTCACCATCACGCCACTTAAAATCATGGTAGTGGCGGTAGGTGATTGCTCGTAGGTATCGGGCTGCCAGGTATGAAAAGGGAAAACCGGCATCTTCACCGCAAAGGCTACAAAAAACAGCCAGAACAACCAGTTCTGTTCTTTCAGCGACAGTTGCAGATTATAAAACGAAGTAAGTGCAAAGGACTGATCGGGAGTTCGCTGATAGAGATAGATAATTCCGATCAGCATTAATAAAGATCCCAGGAATGTGTAAACGAAGAATTTAAAGGTAACCGGGATCCTGCGTTCGCCGCCCCAGCCAGAACAAAGAAAATAGGCAGGTATTAATGCCAGTTCCCAGAAGAAATAAAATAATAATCCGTCAACCGCCAGGAAAACCCCCATAATTCCGGCTTGCGACAGCAGCATAAAAGCATAAAAATTATTCGCTTTTTTGTACTCAGCCCGGTAGGTGGCCGCAAATGTTACCGGAAAGGCAAGTGCCGTTAAAAGGCATAACAATTGACCCATTCCATCCATTGCCAGCGTGAACCGGCTTCCCAGCATCGGCATCCATTGTGCATCCGCATGCAGATTCGCATATTCATTCAGGGTAGTTAAGCCCAGAACCGAAACGACCAGCGTAACCAATGATGAAATCAATGACCAATTTTTAGCTACACTGCTGTTCTTTATAAAGAACAACAGCAAACCACTCACCAACGGAACAAGGATCAATAAAACTGGAATCATTACTCGTTTTTTTTGCTTGAAGGCCTGATCTGCAGGCCCTGGGTACCGGGTCCGGAAAACCGGATTCCGCTACTACATTTTTATCTTAAGTTCTATTCGTTTTTAATTCTGAAACCTGCCGGTGGCTTTGCTGCTTCGGATAAATCATACTGCTCACAGGCTCTTCACAAAAAACTGCCAGATAAAGAAAACCAGCATTCCCAACACCATCACCAGAATATAACTTCCCACCTGGCCACTCTGAATCCATCGTACCTGCCTGCCCCCGTACTGAACCAGCTTTCCGGTTCCATTCACTATCCAGTCGATAAAGCCTCTTTCAATTTTTGAATTCAGAAAGCGGGAGAAAAGATTTAAAGGTTTTACGATGATGGTATCATACAATTCATCTACATACCATTTGTTGGCAAGAACCTTCCCTAAGCCCTGCGCTTCGGCGATTTCCGGCTTACGGCTGAATCGCATCCAGGCGTAAACAGAAGCGACGATAGCGGCAAGTACAGAGATCCCGATCAGGATGTATTCGGTTGAATGTTCAATATGATGGGCGCTTTGTAATCTTTTCGATTCGGCAAATACAGGATCCAGGAACGAGGCAAGCGCATGCCCGTTTTCCGCGAAAACCGGTGGAATACCAACGAATCCGGCTGCAGCCGCCAGGATAGTGAGAACGATCAGCGGGATCGTCATCGATGCCGGACTTTCATGAAGATGATGCTGTTGATCTTCGGTTCCCCTGAATGTTCCCTGGAAGGTGGAAGCATACAAACGGAACATATAGAAGGCAGTCAT
>JAEZAY010000235.1 GCA_023427575.1 Bacteroidota bacterium
GGTCATAACCCTGCTGATCATAATGGGGATTTTATTATTGGCGATCGGCCTGCTTGCGAATATTCTTACAGGCGCCGCCGGTTTTATGCGTCAAAAGCAAAAAGAGCAGGAAGAAGCGGCTAAAAAAACGTCCGCTCCGGCTATTCTCGCAACCGTATCGGCGCTCCTGTTATTTGTAATGCCTTCTATGGCCCAGGATGGTGCTGCCGCCGGCTCCGGCCAGGGTTTGGGCGGAATTGAACCATTCACCCTCTACGTTTTGTCGGGCGTTATCTTCATAGAACTCCTGGTTATTTTTGCGCTGCTTCACCAGTTAAGGCAGGTGCTTCTGTTGCAGAAGCAGCCAAAGCCGGCAGTGGAAAAAGTGTTAAAGGTAAAAAAGGCCACCACGCATTGGTGGAACAGGATCAACAGTTTCAAACCTGTTGAAAAAGAAGCAGAGATTGAACTGGATCATGAATATGATGGAATCCGCGAACTGGACAACCGGCTACCGCCCTGGTGGATCTACGGTTTTTACGTTACAATCATAATCAGTGTTATTTACATGTGGCGCTATCATGTTTCCCACAGCGCGCCTCTGAGCGAGCAGGAATTCCAGATTGCCATGGTTGAGGCTGAAAAAGAAAAAGCGGAATACCTGAAAAAATCGGCGAACAATGTTGATGAAAATACCGTTAAGTTATTAAACGCCGCAGCGGATCTGGCCGCCGGTAAAAAGGCCTATGAAACAAATTGTGCGGCCTGTCATGGCCGGGCCGGAGAAGGAACGGTTGGCCCGAATCTGACCGATGAATACTGGATCCATGGCGGTTCAATCAGCGATGTATTTAAATCAATCAAATACGGATGGCCTGACAAGGGAATGAAAAGCTGGAAAGATGATTTTTCGCCGGTTCAGCTGGCGCAGATCACCAGTTATATAAGTACACTGCAGGGAACCAATCCGCCCAACGCGAAAGAACCTCAGGGTTCCGTGTATAAAATGGAGGAAGAACCCGGTCGTTCGGATTCTACCAGCCAGGAAATTGTTTCTAACTAAACTGAATGAATGTGGAAGTTGAATTGAGAGATAATAAAACCGCTGATACCGAATCTTTTCGCGACCGCATAGCAACGGTTGATGAGAAAGGAAAGCGTAAATGGATTTTTGCTAAAAAGCCCAGCGGCAAATTTTACAATGCCCGCACCTGGGTAAGCTGGTTCTTTTTCATCCTTTTTTTTACCCTTCCATTTATATATGTAAAAGGAAGACCATTGTTTCTATTTAATATTCCGGAAGCAAAGTTTATCATCTTCGGACAAATTTTCTGGCCCCAGGATTTTTTCATCTTTGGGCTGGCGATGGTCACCTTTATCATTTTCATCGTTTTGTTTACATCCGCATTTGGCCGTTTATTCTGCGGATGGGTTTGTCCTCAAACCATTTTTATGGAAATGTTTTTCCGTAAAATTGAATATGCAATCGAAGGGGATGCGGCTGCACAGAAAATGCTGGCCAGGGCACCCTGGAACCGCGATAAGATCATTAAGAAATCGACAAAACACCTGGTGTTTTACTTTTTCTCTTTTGTTATCGCCAATACCTTTCTGGCCTATATCATCGGGGTAAAAGAACTCTGGAATATCATTACCGAACCCGTTTCGCAACATGTTGGCGGATTGATCGCCATTGCCGTTTTTTCAGCCGTTTTTTATGCTGTTTACGCTTTTTTCCGCGAACAGGCATGTACGGTAGTTTGTCCTTACGGCAGGCTTCAGGGAGTTTTGCTCGACCGGAATTCAATGATCGTAGCATACGATTATAAAAGAGGCGAGCCCAGAGGTAAATACAAAAAGATCGCCGATGAAAATCTTGGTGACTGCATCGATTGTATGCAGTGTGTAAATGTTTGTCCAACTGGTATCGATATCCGAAACGGAACCCAGATGGAATGTGTGGGATGTACCGCCTGCATAGATGCCTGCGATGCCATCATGACCAAAGTGAACCGGGCCACCGGCCTGATCCGTTACGCATCTGAAAACGGAATTTCCGAAAAGAAGCCGCTTCGTTTTACGGGAAGAATGACTTTTTATTCTGTGCTGTTGGTGGTGTTAAGCGCGGCTCTGGCTTTTATGCTTCTTTCAAGAAAAGACATAGATGCAACGGTTATGCGCACGCCTGGAATGCTGTACCAGGAAAGAGGTGCGGACAGCGTCAGCAACCTGTACAATATCAAAATAGTAAATAAAACCATGGAGGATGTTCCGCTCGATATCCGGGTGAAAGCTGGATTGGGCAATACAGAACTGATCGGCGGACATTCCATTCAGGTTAAAAAAGAAGGCCAGGGATCCGGGTCCTTTTTTGTGATCCTGCCTAGAGAAGCAATAACAAACCGTAAAACAAATCTGGAACTGGAATTATACCAGGGAGAAACCCTGCTTGATGTGGTAGAAACAAACTTCATGGGTCCGGTATCGGAATAAAACACAAAAAATATGAAAATCAACTGGGGACATAAACTAACCATGGTGTTCATCGCTTTTGGAGCCCTGATGATCACGCTGGTTTATAAATCGATGAATACGCATTTCGACCTGGTTACGAAAGAGTATTACAAAGATGAACTGGCGTACCAGGGCGTGATTGATGGTATGAACAATGCCAACAAACTGAGTGAGAACGTGAAGGTTGAACTGAATGCCGAAGATGTGCAGATCCGGATTCCCGAAACCAATGGCAAACCGGCGAGCGGAAAAATCTGGTTTTATTGTATCACCGACGCATCCAAAGACCGGAAGTTTTCCATGCTGACCGATGAAAATGGAAATCAGTCGGTAAACCGTTCCATGCTTCAGCCCGGTAATTATACCGTAAAACTGGAATGGGTAAACGATGGACTGAATTATTACGCGGAGCAAAGAATAAAAATTAAGCCTTAACAATGGCAATTGAAATGATCTCGGCGGGTTTGGTGCTGGGGCTAATCAGCAGTTTCCATTGCATCGGCATGTGCGGGCCTCTGGCGCTTTCATTGCCGGTTCATCATTTGAATAAACGAAATCAAAACATTTCGATCGCGATGTATCATGGCGGCAGAATCCTGACCTATTCGCTGCTTGGACTTGGATTTGGCATAGCCGGAAGATCCATTTACCTGGCAGGATATCAACAGGTTTTTTCGATCGTTTTGGGGATCTTAATGCTGCTGATATTGTTTCAGTATTTCGTTCGTAAAAATGCCATGCAGCCTGCCTGGCTGCGATACTTCTATACCCGGATTCAGATCCTGATGCAGCGCTTTTTCAGATCTTCCAATCCCCTGGGATTTGGTCTGCTTGGCATGGCAAATGGACTTCTTCCCTGCGGCATGGTTTACCTCGCCATTGCCGCTGCTTTAAATTCTACGAGGGTGGAAGATGCGGTTTATTTTATGGCTTTTTTTGGTTTTGGAACCGTTCCGGCCATGTTTGTTTTAACCTATTTTGGATTTCGGGTGAATCTGAATCTGCGTCAGCAGGTGCGTAAACTTTTCCCCCTGATGATCGGATTGGTCGGCATTCTTTTGATACTCCGCGGAATGAACCTGGGGATCCCATTCATCAGCCCGGTGATGCAGGAAGCCGGTTCCCAGCCTGTCATCTGCCACTGATCAGAATATGCCCAGATCTTCTCTTTTTTTATCCTGGTAACCCCATTCTTCATCGGGTTGTAGCTCAGGACCGGAATACTTACCAAAGCGGATCACCACATACACCATCCAGATAACCAGTAAGGGCGAAATCGCGAACATGGTGACCAGTATGGGATAGGAAGCTCCCATATGAAACAGCACGGTATAAATCAACAGATACACCGTAACGAAGGAGGCTGCAAAAACCGGATTCCGGATCATATGGTTTCATTTATAGTGAGGAATACCCGATTAAAGGGCAAATTCTATAAATGAAAGGATAAAAATTATGCCTCCATTTGCGGCAGTGAGATCATGATGCTGGTACCATGATCCAGCACGCTTTTAACATGGATACTGCCCTGCAACAGTTCAAGGTAACGCTGCACGATATGCAGTCCCAGACCGGTTCCCTGAATATTCAACGCGTTTTTACCACGGTAGAAACTGCTGAACAGGTGAAGCTGGTCTTCTTCTGAAATTCCGATCCCCGAATCGCGAATAGTAACTTTCAGTACTTTTTCTTTCAGCTCCGACTCTACGTACACCGCTTTTTGTTCGGGCGAAAATTTGATGGCATTGCTGATCAGGTTGATCAGAACATTTTTCAGCAGTTTTTTATCGGTGGAAAAATATTCACTGCCCTCATAGCTCACCCGCAGATCCTGGCCTTCTTTCAGAAAGGCCTTCATTTCATCGCAAACATCTTCAATAAACTCGCGGGCATCAAAAAGCTCATACTTTGTGGTCACTTTTCCTTCCTCCAGTTTTCCGAGCGAAAGAAAATCTTCCAGCAGATCGTTCAGGTGCTTGACTGAATTTTTGATCCGGCGGATATGCCGGTCGCGCTTTTCCTGTTCTTCTTCACGGGTGTATTTGCCGATCAGTGATGCGGAATATAAAACCGTACTTAAAGGCGTACGGAATTCATGCGAGGCCATCGACACAAACCGGCTCTTGATCTCGTTCAATTCCTTTTCCTTTTCCAGCGCATCGCTGAGTTCCTGCCGCGAACGTTCCAGCTCACTGAGCGCCCTTTTCAGGATCAGTGTTCTTTCTTCCACTTTCGACTCCAGTTCGGTATTCAGTTTCCGGATGGTACGGGTAACGT
>JAEZAY010000287.1 GCA_023427575.1 Bacteroidota bacterium
GTATGCTCACTTGCTTCAATATGTTCAGCGATTTCTTTCAGCGAAGATTTTTTTGAAAGTTCGGCTTTGGTGGCAAGATAAATAACCGCTTTCAGGGCCGTTTTACAGGTGTAGCTGAACATGACTATTGATTTAAAAATTCCTTTCCTTCCGCTGAAATCCGTTCATAGCTCCAGGGGGGATCAAAGATAAGATTCATCTCTATGGTATATTCCGGAAATGTTTTTTCCAATGCCTGTTTCACTCCGTCGCGGATGGATTCCCCCATCGGACAGAACTGAGTGGTGAGTGTCATGCTGCACCAGAGCTTTAACTCCTCATGATTAAAATCCAGTTGATAGATCAGCCCCAGGTCAACCACATTCAGGCCGATCTCCGGATCGTATACATTCTGCAATGCGGCGCAGGCAAGCGATGCCCGAATGGCATCATTGGATATTACCGACATAGAATTTTATTTATGCAATAACATTTTAAACACATTCCGGTTGTACAATAAAGCGGCGCAAACCAGCAGGGCCGATCCCGATTGAAGAATCCAGACCTGTGAAAAAAGGATGCCGGTAATGAAAACCAAAAACCCGCCAACATACAGCATTCCCATCCATCGGAAAACCCCGGCATGATACAGATCTTTTGGATTTGGAACAGCCGCAGCCACCTGCCTGTTATGATACACTTTATTCCAAACGATAAATGGCAATGTCTTAAATGTCATTCCAATGATCAGCGAACTGATCCATCCAAAAAATACGATAAATCCATAAAGAAGGATGAGCTTTGAATTCTCTCCGCTCAGTACTATCAGAGTCAGAATTATAAATATAAGAATCAGCGGCAGGACCATAACCAGTACAGAACCCATATTTATTTTCATGGCTTCATCTAATTTCTTCCGGATTCTCTGCCGGTACGCGTTATTGATATAAAAAATAAAAAGTAAAACGGCCGCAAATACCAGCAGGGCCGGTATAAAATACCAGGATGTTTTCTGGATATACAAATGGTTGATTACGAATAAAGCCAGGGCCAGATTAACCAGAACAAATATGATCCAAAGCAAAGGGCTGTTTTCATATTTCGAGATCAGGAACATGGGAATCAGTCTGGATCCCACGCCAATGATCAACAACAGGAACCATCCGCCCATTCCCAGGTGCGCATGCAGGGAAAGATAAGAAAGCGAGTCGGCAGGAAGAATATTCATGGTGAAGTTGATCACCAGCAACAGTCCGGCTAAACAGGTCATCAAAAGCCAGATCGTGGCTGTAAAAATATAAATGGCATGGATATTTTCTTTTTTGCTTTTCGCAATCGTTCGGCTGAGATTAAAAAGATAGTTCAGTAAGGCCAGGTTTATCAGAATCCCGCCGCTGATGGCAGGCCAGCCCAGATTAAAAAAGTAAAAACCGCCCAGCAACAGCGGAATTCCGGCGGCTGCAGTCCAGAAGCTGATTTTTGCCAGCTTCTCACTATACAGGCTGCCTTCAATCAATACCGGAACCAACTGATAGCTCGCGCCGAGTATCATCATGGTTCCCCATCCAAGAGCCATGGTATGGGTGATGGTTAATAAATGCGGATGAAAATAATGACCGGAAAAAGATCCGGAGGAAGTAAATAAAAGAATGGTTCCGATCAGGAAAAACAGGGCTGCATAGGCGTAAAAGGGAACAACTGCCTGATGCGAGGTATTATTGCCTGTATCGGTTGCATTACTGTTCATTTTCCTTTCTGTAGATCAATAAATGGACTTCATTAGGTCCTGTTTCGCGGATAAGATATCCAAAATTTAATTCGGTCAGTTCGGGTAATAAGTAAAGGGGAATTTTTTTATGAATTACATACAGGGCGCCCGATTCCGGAAGCGCCTTCAGGGTTTCCAGAATCTGAATCATGGGTTGAGGCATTTCGAGGTGGCGAACATCAACCTGAATCAGGCGCTTTTTATACTGGGTCTTCACTTTATCAAACAACTGATCGTTTTCATTCAGGTGGGTTATTGGTTCTTCAAAAGCAGTTTCAGGATCCGGGTTTTTATAAAATATGGTTTCAACCAAATCAGGACCTGCCTCCGTGACGGATGCTGAAAATCCTTTCTTCTCCAGCACGCGGATCAGCGGGGTTGGTTCAAAGCTATTGATAACCTTCAGCGCTTTTCCTTTTGGCAGATTTACGATCCGGCTCATGATCATCGGCAGCGGATCTTTACCCGATTGAATAACCGGGCGAACGTCCAGTATTTGAACGTCGCCCGGGTTCAGATGGTTTCGGAAAGAGGGCGGATTAGGGGTTTCTTCAGGTGTTCCAGGGTTTTCATCAATGGTAAAACCAAGCGGGACAAGCATCCTGTAAAAATCGTCGACGGCTACATTGCCGGCTTTCGCTGCCATGGCGATACTGGTTCGCGCCGCCATCAGCTTGCGTAGCAAAGGGTTTCGCAGTTTTTCAAACCGCGGCGAAATGGAAATGATTGCTTCCAGTGCCGCCGGGTTTGATTTTATAAGGCTTGCAATTTTGGTATGAGCGTTGATTTTCATTCCCAGAATTTATCCTGCCAGCGAAGATCCACGTCTTCATGGGGACGATCATTGGCAGTCAGTACAGCTTCCAGCACATGTTCTTCCGTTACCTTTTGCAGATGGTTAAACAGGGTTCTTTCTTCAAAACGAATATGCGATTCCAGCAGATCGGCAAACTGCGACAATAAAACTTCGTCTGCGCCCGGAACTTCGAGGGTCTTCACCAGCTCGTAAATAAGCTGATGCTCGGCCTCCGCTTTTTTCCGGTACACATCGGTAGGTGCCAGCAGAATGAAAATGGTTTCTTCTTCCTCACGGAAATGATTGCGGAGATCTTCTTTAAAAAAGAAAACCACATAATCAATGATCCGCTTGTTTTCGATTGCTTTCCGGATCCCCTGACGGATTTTCCAGATCAGCAATAATCCAAAATGATGATCTTTTGAAAAAGATACCAGCGCGGGATGTCGTCTTATCGGTTTTGTTGTGGTCATTGTTTCAATTGTTTTTCTAATTGAAGTGCTTTTGGAAAAAGAATATTGTTTTCGAGATGAATATGAATGAAAAGGTCTGATTCAAATTCATTCAGCAGGCTGAATAACAATTTGTAGCTGGCACAGGCATCGGCGGGCAACGCGTAATTTTTGCTAAGCAAACGAATTTGTTCCAGGTTCTTTCCCACCATTTCATGTTCCATTTCCATCATATTGATTGGATTCTGAACGGTACCAAACTGGGCAGCGTATAGCGGTTGTGTATTGGCTTTAGCTTTTACCAGTTCTTTTACATAGGGGAACAATACTTTTTCTTCTTTAACCATATGAGCACTCAGCTCTTCATGGATCTCTTCCACCAGCTCCGCAATCTGTATTAGTTCCGGATGTTCCTGCTGATGAACGGCTGCAACCTTCGCTGCATATGATCGAATTTCGGGCAGGGTTTTACGAACATAACCGTGATGCATATTCTGGATATAATCGGCCAGGAAATCGATACTCCAATCGTTGTAGGGCAGGGGTCTCAGGTTAGCACTGATATTTGTTTGGGCTAGTTCCTGTTCAATGGCAGCAGCATCCAGACCTTTTTCGGCACAGGCCTGTTTAAGCGTTTTTTTACCGCCACAACAAAAATCAAGACCGTATTTCTTAAAGATCTCAGCTTTGCGCAGATCTTTTGTGGCAATCTCACCCAGGGTTTCGCCGGCCTCGCCGCTGATGTTTTTAGAAATTTTTACTTCCCAAACCAGCGGACCCTGTTCCAGGTATTCCCAGCTAAAGATATTTCCTCTTTCGCCCAATAACTGGTAATAAAGTGGCTTGGGATCGTGATCGTTATGAATCACCAGGCTTTCCCCTTCTTCCAGATCATCAAAATACCTGAAAATAGTAGGATGTTTCTGCCGGGGTTCAAGAACGGTTACGTCGAGGTATGAAGCTTCTGTAGTTTGCATCTGATGAAATTTTAGATTTGAATGATGATGCAAAGATAGGCGCTTTCTGATATTAAGTATAAAAGTACCAAAATACTTTTATATGATTTTTGTCAGGTTTTTAGCTCATGATTTAGATCAAATACGGGATAATTTCATTTCGCCAAAGCGTTTTATAAACGTCAGACGTTGAACTTCAGCGAACGGTTAATACAGCAGGTTCTTCAGCTTGTCGATATTCACAATCCGGATTTTTGCATTCTGGATTTCGATCAGCTTCTCCGATTTGAAATCGCTCAGGGTCCGGATCAGCGATTCGGTAGCCGTTCCTACAAACTGGGCAATATCTTCCCGGGGTATATCAATTACATGCTGGGTGTTATCGGAGTAATATTTTTCATGAATGGAAATCATTGCCTTTGCCACCCGCTTCCGCAATGAATCGTAAGCCATATTCAAAAGCCTTTCTTCTTTTTCCTTTACATTATCGGTAATTATCCGGATGAATTTGCCCGCAATGTTCATATCGTTGTACAGGGCCTGTAAAAACTCGTCTTTTTCCAGCGAAATGATTTCAGCATCTTCCAGGACCTCGGCCGTATCGCCGTAATTTGAGTTTTCGATCAGCGGAATATAGCCCAGGTAATCGCCGCCCGCATACAAATTGGTAATGTACTCCTTGCCATTTTCGTGAACGCGGAAGGTTTTTATCTTTCCTTTTTTTATAAAGAATAAATTCCGGGGTCTTTTTCCCTCTGAATAAATGATCTGTTTTTTGGAATAATGTTCAGCTTCATAATCGTCGGGATTAAAAACCGTTACTCCCGTGCTGTTCAAATCCCGCAGCAGGGTATTGGCGCCCGATTCTCCGGAGGGATAACTTGTTTGAACGATCTCGGATTTTTTCAAACGGATCTCTATTGCCCGAAGCAGCTCAAGATCGTCGAATGGTTTTGTTATATAGTCATCGGCGCCCATTTCCATCCCTTTGCGAAAATCACTTCTTTCCGTTTTCGCTGTCAGGTAAATAAATGGGATGCTTTCTGTTTCCGGATTCTTCTTCAAAAGGTGCAGCACTCCATAACCATCCAGGTCGGGCATCATGATATCACATACAATCAGGTCCGGCTTTTCCTGCAGGGCCTTTTCCACGCCTTTTTTACCGTTCTCTGCCGTGTATGTATCGTATCCGGCAAGAGCCAGGATCTCCGCCGTATTTTCTCTTATATCATTGTTATCGTCGATTACCAGAATTTTTTTCATTTATTCAGCATTGGTTCCGCGATAAAAATACTGATAGTGTTGGAATTTTAGCCAAAATCCAGCCCATTCATTTCATTTTCAACAGTTTCCCTGTAATTGAACATTAAAAAATCAGCTGGCTATAAGAAAATCTCCGGCCCTTCCTCCCGAGATTCCGTAGTTAAAGCTGCTGCCATTGGTGTCCGGTTAATAATTTTCAATTTACCTGAAACCTGTATCAACAGTAAGTCAT
>JAEZAY010000306.1 GCA_023427575.1 Bacteroidota bacterium
CCCTGCGGATCCACAGCGAGGAACTGATTCCGGCCGATGGGATCATTACTCGCGGCCATGCTTTTATTGACTATAGTTTTGTTACCGGCGAATCCATTCCCGTTAATAAAGAAATGGGCGAAATCGTATATGCCGGTGGCCGTCAGACCGGCGCGGTGATTGAAGTGCTGGTGATCAAAGAAGTGTCTCAAAGTTATCTGACGAAATTATGGTCGAGGGAAGAACTGTCGCCCGCGAACCAGGAGAAAAAAATCTCTTTTGTTCATTTGCTGAGCCGGTATTTTACGGTGATCGTATTAAGCATTGCCAGCATTGCCGCCATTTACTGGACTATCAACGATTCTTCAAAAGTATGGGATTCTGTTACCGCCGTGCTAATTGTAGCCTGCCCCTGCGCATTACTTTTATCCAACACGTTTACCAATGGTCATATTCTGAATATTCTGGGTCGCAACAAACTATACCTGCGAAATGCTCAGGTAATTGAAGAAATGGCGAAGACCACTCATATTGTGTTCGACAAAACGGGTACGCTTACGGATACCCGTGAGAACGAAGTGCAGTATTTCGGAAAGCCCCTCAGCGATGAACAAATGAGGGCGGTATCGGCGCTGGCTTCCCAATCTACGCATCCGCTGAGCAAAGCCATCCATCAGCATATCGGCAAAAACAATTTGCCCCTTGTTCAGTGTTTTAAAGAGGTTCCCGGCAGTGGAATTGAAGGTTTCATTAATACGGAATTGATTTCTCTTGGCTCCGACCGATTTGTAAAATCGGGTAGGGGCGAGCAAACCGGATCGGCTGTTCATCTGGCGATCGAAAATGAAGTGTACGGGTATTTTGCCATCCGGAACCATTACCGAAATTGTATTCCTGAGTTGATGAAGTCATTATCAGCCGAATACAAAGTGTCGGTTGTTTCCGGCGACAATCTGTCGGAAAAGCATAATCTGCGAAAATTGGTGGGAATCAATAATACGATTCTTCTGAACCAAAAGCCCGAAGACAAGCTAAAATACATTTCCGAATTAAAGGAAAAAGGCGAAAAGGTTATGATGATCGGCGATGGTTTAAATGATGCGGGCGCCCTGAAGTACAGCGATTCCGGGATCGCGCTGACGGAAGACTGTAACAATTTTACGCCGGCCAGTGACGCGATCATGGAAGCCAAAAGCCTGGGCAGCCTGCACCGGATCATCCGGCTCTGCATTGCCAACCGCCGGATCGTGATCGCCAGTTTTGTGATCTCCATCCTGTATAATATTGTGGGCGTTTCCATTGCAGTGCAGGGAATGATGTCGCCGCTGATTGCAGCGATTCTGATGCCGGCCAGCTCGATCAGTATTATGCTGTTCACCTTTGGTTCCACCAATCTGGCGGCCAAATTCTACCGGATCAATAAAACCATTCAGTAGCCGCGGGGATTCTGACAAACACGTGACAACAATCACTCGGGTCGCTGACACATGTCATCCCGGCTCAGCCCCGCTGCTTTTACTTTTACAAAAATTACCGTAATGAGTGTATTAGCCATATTGCTGGTAGCGAGTATTTCGGTTGCGGGAATATTTCTTCTCGCCTTCATCTGGAGCCTTAAATCCGGCCAGTTTGAAGATGATTTTTCTCCTCCAAGGAGAATGTTGTTCGACGATAAGCCTGCTTCCGCTGAAGAGCCTGTAGTTAATAAAAATTCTTTATAAGTACATAATCCGAAACTGCTACACATGCAAATTGAAAAGTTTTACTACGACAACAAAATCGTTAAATATTTTGCTTACGCGATGTTGTTTTGGGGAATCATTGGGATGATTGCCGGTCTATACGCCGCCATTCAATTGTATGCCCCGGGTACAAGTATGAATTACGCTCCCACCACGTTTGGCCGGGTTCGCCCTGTTCATACCAATGCGATCATCTTCGCCTTTGTGGGCAACTGTATTTTCATGGGAGTTTATTATTCGCTGCAGCGGCTCTGTAAATCGAGGATGTTCAGCGATAAGTTAAGCTGGCTGCATTTCTGGGGCTGGCAGGGAATTATTGTAACGGCAGCAATCACCCTTTTGCTCGGTTATACCACCGGGAAAGAATATGCGGAACTGGAATGGCCGGTAGATATCGCCATCACGCTGGTTTGGGTGATATTCGGGATCAATATGATGGGCACCATCATCAAGCGAAGAGAACGGCACCTGTATGTGGCTATCTGGTTTTACATTGCCACCTGGGTTACAGTTGCCATGTTGCATATTGTTAACTCTTTTTCCATTCCCGTTACATTATTTAAAAGTTATAGCTGGTATGCAGGTGTTCAGGATGCGCTGGTGCAATGGTGGTATGGCCATAATGCAGTGGCGTTCTTTCTTACCACGCCCATTCTGGGTCTGATGTATTATTTTCTCCCAAAAGCCGCGAATCGTCCGGTATATTCTTACCGGTTATCGATTATCCACTTCTGGGCGCTAATCTTCATTTATATCTGGGCCGGCCCGCACCATCTGCTGTACACTGCCTTGCCCGACTGGGCTCAGTCGCTGGGTACCGTATTTTCCATTATGCTGATTGCGCCTTCATGGGGTGGGATGCTGAATGGTTTGTTTACCCTTCGCGGCGCCTGGGATAAGGTACGTGAAGAGCCGGTGCTGAAGTTTTTTGTGGTGGCAATTACCTGTTATGGAATGGCCACATTTGAAGGACCAATGCTGAGCCTGAAAAATGTTAGTGCCATCGCGCACTATACCGACTGGATCGTGGCTCACGTGCATATCGGTGGACTTGGATGGAATGGATTTATGGCCTTCGGCATTATGTACTACCTGATCCCGAAAATGTTCAATACTCCGCTGTATTCAAAAAAACTGGCTACAAACCATTTCTGGCTGGGTACCATCGGAATTGTTTTATATGCGGTGCCTTTATACTGGGCCGGTTTTGCCCAGGCGCAGATGTGGAAAACCTTTACTGAAGAAGGTCAACTGAAATTTCAGTTCCTCGAAACCGTTACCAATATCATCCCGATGTATATCACCCGTAGTTTGGGAGGAGCCCTTTACCTGAGTGGCGCTTTCATCATGGTGTATAATCTGGTTAAAACCGTGAAGCAGGGAAAATTTGTGGCCAATGAATATGCTGAAGCAGCTCCATTGCCAAAGCATGAGCCAAAAGTAAAGGAACACTGGCATCGCTGGATTGAAAAACGTCCGCTCACCTTACTGGTTGCCAGTTTGATCGTGGTTGCCATTGGCGGGGTGCTTGAAATGGTTCCAACCTTTTTGATCAAATCGAATGTGCCCACCATTACAAGCGTAAAGCCTTATACGCCGCTTGAACTGCACGGCCGCGATATATATGTACGCGAAGGATGTTATACCTGTCACTCACAGATGATTCGTCCATTCCGCGATGAAGTGGCCCGTTACGGCGAGTATTCGAAAGCAGGCGAATTTATTTACGATCATCCATTCCAGTGGGGAAGTAAAAGAACAGGCCCTGACCTGGCCCGCCTGGGTGGAAAATATCCCGATAGCTGGCATTACAACCATATGCTTGATCCGGAGTCTATGTCGCCAGGTTCCATTATGCCCGAATACCCCTGGCTGCTGGATGATAAGATCGATACCAGCCTAACGCCGAGAAAGATCCGGGCAATGCAAACACTGGGAGTTCCTTATCCGGAAGGCTACGATCAGCAGGCTAATGCAGATCTTATGAAACAGGCCAATGAGATCAAAAGCAATCTGAAAAAAGATAAAATTGAAACTCCGGCCAGCACAGAAATCGTTGCCCTGATCGCCTACCTGCAAAGGCTGGGTAAAGACATCAAGGCCGAGCCGAAACAGGAGCTGGGTTACAATCCGTAGCCCCCTGCAGGTCTTCGGACCCGGAACCCGAATGGTTCTGGAGTTTAAATACAAACATTCTTATAAAAGAACAATATGAAATTCATTAATTATCTCGAAACAATATCCGGAGTAAGCATATACGGGCTTTCATCCTTCCTGGTATTTTTTATCTTCTTTCTGCTAATGCTGCTAATCGTTTTCAGAACCGATAAAAATACCATTAAAGAAATCAGCGAGATTCCATTAGACTAACATTTTCAAAATATCGTTTATGCATTTCCGTTGTATAGCAACAAAGCTTAAAACTTCATTTAAAACAGGATTGTTAATGGGCGGTTTTTTGCTGATCTCCGCCAGCCCCTTATGGGCTGCGGGTCCGCCGAAAGAATCTTCCATTACGCACCCGCTGGTCATAACCCTGCTGATCAT
>JAEZAY010000308.1 GCA_023427575.1 Bacteroidota bacterium
TTGTGGTTGATGACCCGGAAGCAACGGCATTGCTTAAGCGAAAATACCGCGAGCCCTGGAAACATCCTTCCGGGAAATAAGTGGAGAGCGATCAAACCCATCCGAACTTTTCCTCATATCCCGCAAAGAATAAAAAGAAAGCAAAGAAATAAAGACACCAAGTCTCACTAATTCCTTTTAGAATGACTCCAGACTCCAGACTCCCGACTCCAGACTCATTTACCACTCCCGACTATACTCCGATCTCCGAACTTTTCCTCCTTTTCCCGCCAAGAATAAAAAGAAAGCAAAGAATTAAAGACACCATGTATCATTAATTGCTTTTAGAATGACTCCCGACTCCAGACTCCAGACTCCCGACTCTTTTACGACTCCCTCCAAAATCCTGACCCGAACTTTTCCTCCCTTTCCCGCAATGAATCTTATCTTAGCAAAACAGAAAAAGCCGGTTATGAATAACACATTTAATAAGATCATCGAAGGCAGGCAGTTCAATTTTGAACCCATCGAATTTGGTACAGAAACCGGGTATCATGTGAATGTAAAGGATGATGAAGGTACCCGCTGGGAATTCAGAATGTTTCATATCTCGGAGAAAGAGCCTCGCATTGAAGGTGAAAAACTGCCTGACTGGATCTTTGCTATGGAACCTGCTTTACGTAAAGCCATCAACGAGCATGAGTAATCTTTCGAATGCTCCAATGGGCCAATGAACGGCCGGTCATTCAAATCTTCTCAAATAAAAAACGAAGCGGTTTCGTTTAAATCTGTGGATTATTCTTCGGCCAGAATTTTAGGAGCCGCTGGTTTTGCCTGGTTCAACCGATAACTCAGGGTCAGGTTAATTTGTCTTCTCCGCCACTGAAAATCGCTTTCCGTGAAAAAATTCGGCCCTTCTGAAACCGAACGCATCTTCCGGGTATTAAAAAGATCAAGCACATTCAGGTTTACCGTTCCCTTTCCCTTAAACAGATCTTTACTGGCAGCGATATCAGCATAATACAAAGATCTTCTTTTCCCCTGCGCCGTTTTCTGTGGGGCTTCATAATTGCCTCTGAACTGGATCTGAATATTTCCGGGAACATCGAAGCGGGAAGTATAACGTGCAAACCAGCTGAAGGTTTCGGCTGTATAATTTTTCTGAATATTACTGCCGTCAATTTTTGCATGAAACAGATTAAAACTGAGGTCTGATTTCCACCAGGTTTTAAAGTTCAGGGTAGCGATCATCTCGGCGCCCATTGCTTTTTCGGAAAGCAGGTTCCCGGTTATGGTAATGGAATTTCCCTCGCCATCAACCGAGCGGATCCGGTCGATCTTTCCATCGGTGTTCCGGTAATAAAGGGAAGATGATAAACTTCCGATTTCAAGATATTTGATATGGCCGATTTCAAAAACATCGCTGAATTCCGGTTCGAGATCGGGATTGCCGCTGAAGAAATTTCGGTTGTCCGAAAAGGTTACAAAAGGCGTCAGGTCATTATAAAAAGGTCTTCTCACCCTTCGGCTATAACTGATCTGTAAGGCATTTTCGTTGGGAAGATCATAGGTAAGATGCGCACTTGGAAAAAAGTTGATATAGTCGCGGGGATTTTCTTCATTCGTTTCACGCAGCACCGTTTTCACATCCGTTAGTTCCGCTCTCAGTCCGGCCTGGTAGCTAAGCTTTTTTTGTTTGTTGCCAAGAATTCCATACAGGGCATGAATCCGTTCATCATATTCAAAAATATTATCCAGGCCCGGCAGGGCAGTAAACTCACCCGAGGCATTTCGTTCCGTAACGATAAAATCATTCACCATATTCCTAAAGCTGCTCCGGGCCCCGGTTTCAAATTTCCCTTCCTTGCCAATCGGCTTTACATAGTCAATTTGAAACAGCCACTGTCTTTCAAACTCATCATTCAGCGAACGCTGTACCAGGCCTTTGCCGGGCATTTCAGAGCCATTGGGTTTGAAGGATTGCTGGGTAAACAACTGGTCGGAACTTTCCCAATTATCAAGATGCTTTATTTCCGCCACCAGTTCATGGCCTTTCTGCCTGAAATTCTTTTTATAGATCAATGAATATTCCGAATTGGGTTCGATCTCATCTTCATCCTGCCTTCGGGTGGTGTAGCTGGCCAGTTGATCCAAGTTAAAAAGATAATCACGGTAATAGATATCCGTAATCCGGCTTGCATCACTTCTTCTGAATAAATAGGAAGCGGTCAGTATGCTGGTTTCACTGAAGTAATAATCCAGACCGCCGCGGATATTATTATTAAACCCCAGGATCCGCCCTTTGTTGTTTTGCTTCAGTATAAAAGTGGTATCCCCGCCATACAATTCCTGGTACAATGATCCCAGGCCGGGGGTTCTGCGATAAGCGATTCCATAGTTGAGAAAGAAGTTCAACTTTTTATGACGGTAATTTATATTGGCCGCGGCCCCAAGGTTTAGCGGCTGGCCGCCCGTAAGCTCAAAAGAACCATTAAAACCCTGTTTTTTATCTTTTCGTAAAATAATATTAATGATCCCAGCCATTCCTTCCGCTTCATATCGGGCCGAGGGATTGGTGATTATTTCAACCCTTTCCACCATGCTGGCCTGTAATTGCTGCAATCCGCTTCCCCCTTTAAAGCTAACCAGTCCCGAAGGTTTTCCATCAATCAGGATCCGTACATTATCGCTGCCGCGAAGCTTTACATTGCCTTCGGGATCCACCGAAACCGAAGGAATATTGGTAAGAATATCACCCGCGGTTCCGCCCGCATTTGCCAGGTCTTTTCCCACATTAAAAATCCGTTTATCAAGCGATAATTGCATGGAACTTTTTTCTGCCTGAACTATCACTTCATCCAGGGTATTCACGATTCCCATCATAGCTATCCTGCCCAGGTTTTTCTCAGGTGAACCATCATTCAGATGAATGATGCCGCTTTGAAAAGTATTAAACCCGATATGCTCGGTCTCCACCCGGTAAGTTCCATAATCCAGATCAATGGAAAAGCTTCCATCATCCGCTGTAACCATTCCTTTTACCTGTTTCCCGGATTGCAGAATCCGAATGCTGGCGCCCGGCAGGGGAAGGCCGCTCGCTGAATCGCTGACCATACCCCGGATTTTTCCTGGCAACAAGCTTTGTGAAAATGAATTCAAATTGAAAAAACAGGAAACGACCATAAGAGGTAAAAGAAAAAACCGGGGAAACGTTTGCATCCTGAAAATTAAGGATTATCTGTCGAAGCAATCATGCATCGCCTTAGGGGCTGGCCGATTTTCGGCGCGCTGGTCATCTTTCCTTCAGCCATCCGTTTTCCGGCATTCCTATATGCCCCAAAATTAAAAACCGGCCTTTTATAG
>JAEZAY010000422.1 GCA_023427575.1 Bacteroidota bacterium
GCATACTATACGGGACTAACAGGCGAATCAAAAACTTTGAAAGAGATTATTGCGGCCCATCGGCTCGGAAACGATGAAGCGGCTACTAAAACCATTGACAGGCTTTGTAATTATTTCGGCAAAGCCGTTTCGGTAGTGATCAATATCCTTGATCCGGATGTAATAGTAGTAGGGGGCGGAGTGGGCAATATCGACGAGATCTACACATTGGGATTCGAATCCATCAAAAAATATATTTTTAATAATTCGGTGCAGGTTCCGGTATTAAGGCCTTCATTGGGCGATAGCGCCGGAGTGTTTGGCGCCGCCGCTCTTACCGTGAAATAACTTGTGAAGAGTTACCTTTGCCGACTGACAACAATAAAAACAAAACTGATTATATGAAATTCCGCAACTTCAAAATGGTTGATTATGTAGTTTACGGCAGAGGAAGTTTTGACCAACTGGATGAAATTCTTACGCCGCGCCGGAAGGGCGATGCCCCATTCATTTTTTTAACCGACCATTTTTTTGAAGGAAAACCGCTTGCCGATAGAATCCCGCTCCGGAAAAAGGACAAGATTATTTTTGTGGACGTTACCTACGAACCTAAAACAAGTTATGTTGATCAGCTTGCTTCGGGCTTAAAACAAGAATTTGGTGAACTGAGCGGCGTAATTGGAATTGGCGGCGGTTCGGCTATGGATCTGGCCAAAGCAGTGAGTTTGATGATGACCAATCCAGGTTCGGCAGCCGATTACCAGGGCTGGGACCTCGTAAAAAATCCCGGGGTTTACAAGGTTGGAATTCCAACCCTCAGCGGAACGGGTGCGGAGGTTTCGCGTACAACGGTGTTAACCGGACCAACCCGGAAACTGGGAATGAATTCGGATTTCACTCCTTTCGATCAAATTGTACTGGATCCTGAATTAACCCGGAACGCGCCGGCAAACCAGCGGTTTTATACGGGAATGGACTGCTATATCCATTGTATTGAAAGCCTGGAAGGAACCTATCTGAATGAATTCAGCAAATCATACGGCGAAAAAGCGCTTGAACTTTGTCAGAAAGTGTTTGTTCAAAAATCTGAATGGGATGATGAATGCGATGATCAGTTAATGATGGCCTCCTATGCCGGCGGAATGAGCATCGCCTATTCGCAGGTTGGCGTGGCGCATGCCGTTTCATACGGCCTCAGTTATTTACTGGGAACCAAACATGGCATCGGAAACTGCATTGTGTTCGATAAGCTGGAAGAATACTATCCGGAAGGTGTTCGGGAATTTAAATACATGGTGGAAAAAAACAAGATCGAAATTCCGCAAAACATCACCAGAGGTTTGTCTGAAGCAGATTTTGAAACCATGATCAATGTATCCATTGGCATGAAACCCCTTTGGGAAAATGCCCTCGGAAGGGATTGGGAAAAAATCATGACCCGTGAAAAACTGAGAGCTTTGTTTGAACAATTTTAAAGAATTTTCCGATCCCGGGCATAAAGGCATCGGAAACCCTGCAGCCTGGAATCATGAGATCCGAAAAAAGGCATTGGGTTCGAGACCCTGATCTCTGGCGCTCAACAATACATAAATCAAAGCTGAAACCTTTTGCTTCATCTAACGCTGACACAAACATCGCTTCATTGGGAGGACAGGATGGCAAACCGTAAAATGCTGGAAGATAAAATTCTCGGCATTCAGGGTTATACCGAAGTGGTGGTTCTGCCCGAAATGTTCAGCACCGGATTCAGTATGAATCCTGCTAAACTGGCTGAGCCAATGCATGGCGAAACAGTTGAATGGATGAAAGAGATTGCTGCCAAAAAACGCATAATCCTAACCGGTAGTTTGATTGTTGAAGAAGAGGGCATGTATTATAACCGCCTGTTATGGGTTTTGCCGAACGGACAAATTGGGCAGTACGATAAGCGCCATCTTTTTGCTTATGCGCAGGAGGATAAATTTTATGCGCCGGGAAACAGGCGCCTGATTGCTTCCGTGAAAGGCTGGAAAATAAACCTGCAAATTTGTTACGATCTGCGCTTTCCGGTTTGGGCCCGCCAGTCGGCGCCACCGCTGCCAACGGTTGAGCAAATGGAAAAAGGCCTTGAAAACAAACCGGAATACGACCTGCTGATCTATGTGGCCAACTGGCCGGAAAAAAGAAGTCTGGCCTGGAAATCACTGCTGGTTGCCCGCGCCATCGAAAACCAATCCTATGTGGTTGGCGTTAACCGAACCGGCACCGATGGCAATGAGATCTACTATAGCGGCGATTCAATGATTGTTGACCCGCTTGGAAATATTCTTTATAGTAAAGAACACGAGGAAGATGTATTCAGCACCACTCTGAACCGGGAAGAACTGGATAGGATCAGATCCCGGTTTCCCTTTCTGCGCGACGCTGATAACTTTTTTATCGAACCATAACAGCGATTATGAAAACCGCCTATATAAATGCCCGGGTTTATACCGGCTATGAGCAACTGTCGGAAATGGCCATACTGGATAACGATGGCATAATCGAAGATCTTTGCCCCATTTCGGCTATCCCGGAAGGTTATGAGCTGGAAGATATGCAGGGCCTTAATATGGCCCCTGCCCTGATCGACCTTCAGATCTATGGCGGAAATGGGTCGCTGTTTTTGAATGATCTCAGCGTGGAAAGCTTGAAAGCCACCTACGAATATTGCCTGTCGGGCGGGGCTGCTTTTTTTATGATCACCATCCCCAGCGCCCCAATCGATACTTTTTTAAAAGGGATGGACATCGTGCGTGAATATCAGTCTGCCGGCGGAAAGGGCCTGTTGGGCTTACATATGGAAGGGCCCTATATGAATCCCGCCAAACGCGGTGCTCATGGAACACATCTTTTAAAAACCGCCAGCCTTAAGGAAGTTGAGATGCTCCTGGAAAGAGGAAAAGATGTACTCAAAATGATCACGCTTGCTCCCGAATTATGCGATCCGGAAATTATCCGGTATTTGATTGAAAATAATATCATCGTATCTGCCGGGCATTCCAATGCCGGTTATCCGGAAGCCATGGCCGGCTTTGAACTCGGAATTCCGACTTCTACCCATTTGTTCAATGCCATGTCGCCCTTTCTAAGCCGTGAACCAGGGTTGGTAGGAGCAATTCTGGATCATCCCGGCGCAATGGCAAGTGTGATCTGCGATGGCGTCCATGTCGACTTCAGTTCCTTACGGATCTGCAAGCAGATAATGAAAGACCGGATGTTTTACATTACCGACGCGGTGGCTGCCGCTGAAACCGGCGAATATCCTCATGTATTTAAAGGCGACCGTTATACCATGCCCGATGGCACTTTATCCGGATCGGCTCTGACCATGATGAAAAGTGTTCAGCTTGGAATGCAACATCTTCGGATTTCTTTGGAAGAATCTTTACGAATGGCTTCAACCTACCCTGCCCGTTTACTGCGTTCCTACCGCAAACTCGGACATATTGCAAAAGGGTATGAGTCCGGATTTATCGTCTTCGACGATGATCTGAACCTGAAAGGACTGAAAGGAATTTAAAAACCCCTGAAACCGATCAGCAGGAAAAAACATCGCCATCATTAACCCAATGGATAGCCGAAAAGAAGGTTTTATCTCTCCGCCATGCTTTTTTTATTCTTTTCCAGGATCATCCTGCGAACAGCTTCTACTTTTACATCCACCCCATTGCGGATCTCTGCCGCTGAAGGATAAACTGTAATATCCGGTATTACTCCTCTTCCTTCAGCTACCAGGTCTTTGTTCATAACCAGGCGAAATTTAGGCAGGCGAAACCGGATCCCGGTATTTGGCAACCGAACCATGGGTATCATCCAGGCGGTATTGCCGTAAGCACCGCCGCCCGTTTCTTCACCCACCAGCGTTACATTTGGCTGGCCCTTAATTTTTTGCGCGAATATGGTGGTTGCTGAAAATGAATTCCCGCCCGTTAGTACATACAGATTGCCTTTAAAATGATTTTTTCGTTTAGGCCTGAACGTATGACGCTCAAAAAATCCAAAATGAAACTTATCATTCCGCTTATGCGTAACCATGGTCATCATTAACCAGTAAACCGGCTGAAGGCCAATATAACGGCTATAGCGGCTGCTGCGTTTAATTGCATACAGTGAATCGGCTACCTTAAATTTATCACTGATTATATATTGGGTGAGCAAAGTGGAATTACCGGCATCACCGCCTCCATTCCCCCTCAGATCCAGCAGCAGATGGCTGATCTCCTGCTTGCGCATTGCTTTAAAAGACTTCCGGAAAAACCTTCGAAGTCCATTTCCGGCCGCAAACGTATTCAGGGTCATAAAGCCCGCCGACATTTCCCGGTCGATCTGAATATTACGGATATTATCGCGTTCAAACCGCCTGCGATCCCGGCCCCTTAAAGCCCTGTCGCCAGGTCTTTCCCGCCTGAACACACTGTCCTTTTTCGGATCAAAAACCGGAACAACGGCAAAATTTTCATGGCCGCTGCTATCAAGATATCCAATCTTCAGGCTATCCGGTAGTCCAAAAAGGTTTTTATTCAGAACTCCGAAATTGCCTAAGTTGCTTAAGGACTGATACCGGCCGGCAACAGAAAAACCATCACCCGGCAGGTATTGAAAAAATGTATCCCGGAGCTGTTTCATTTCATAACCGTTAATACTGGTTACGATAGTTCCGCGGGGAAAAAGTGAATCTTTCTGCAATAATGTTCCGGTAACGATAGCCGTATCACCCAGGATCTTGAACCGAAGCGGGAATACATTCAGCTTTGCCGTATCAAGATAATCCGCATACCGTGCAGAATAGTGGAGTGAAGTATGGCCGCAACGGATCCGGCTAACCACAAATGACATTTTTGTACGGAAATCCCTTTCGGTCATCGAATCTTTCAACTCGCCGAATACCCTGTCGAAACATTGATCCATGCTGTCTTTGGGCGTGAACCAATACAAACTCGGATGCGATTCTTCCAAAACATTCCGGAAGATTGTAAAATCGGCCTTCAGGGCTTCAGGCGGAATTTTTTGTTCGGGATGATAGCCCTTCTTTGATATGGAACAGGCGGAAAAGAAAAACAGAAACAGCAATAGCCCCAAACCATCTTTTGTTTTGCCTTTCTGAATGAACATCTTTTTAAATACGTATTAATCTGAATACCTGTACAACTGCTTGTTAAGATCTTACTGCCTGAAAGCATTCCAGCCCTGGGCAGTGATCTTGTGTTTGTTTCCGCCTTTGGTGATAATATGCACCCCCTCTTCCGCTTCCGTCATATAACCAATCACGCTGATTTGTTCATTCAATACCAGCTTTTCATAATCGGCCTGCGGAATGGTAAACAGAAGTTCATAATCCTCACCTCCGCTCAAAGCACAGGCGGTGGGATCGATTTCAAATTTGTAGGCAGCCTGCCGCATATTGTCATGAATCGGAATTTTATCCTCGTAGATCACAGCGCCCAGATTGCTTTTTGAAGTTATATGAAGAATTTCGGAACTGAGGCCGTCACTGATATCCATCATTGCCGTTGGAACAATATTATTCTGTTCAAAAAACTGAATAATGTCCTGGCGGGCCTCGGGTTTCAGCATCCGGCCAATCACGTAATCTTCACCCTCCAGATCAGGCTGTATCTGCGGATTTTCCAAAAAAATCTTTTTTTCCCGCTCCAGAAAAAGCAATCCTACATAGGCTGCTCCCAGGTCGCCGCTGCAGCAAAGCAAATCGCCCCTGGATGCCGTGCTTCTCTTTACATAGGAACCGGGCGCAACCTCACCCAAAGCAGTAACCGAAATCACAAAACCTTTCTGGGAGGAGCTGGTATCGCCGCCGATGAGATCAACGCCGTACCGGTTGCAGGCTGTATATACGCCATCATAAAACTCGTCGAGCGCTTCCACACTGAATCGGTTACTGAATGCAATGCTCATCGTAATATGAGTGGGTGTAGCGTTCATCGCATAAATATCGCTGAGGTTGACCACCACACTTTTATATCCCAGATGTTTCAGCGGAGTGTACATCAGATCGAAATGAACCCCTTCCACCAACATATCGGTGGTTACCACCGTTTGTTTTCCGAAATGGTCAATTACGGCAGCATCATCACCCACACCCACAACCGAAGAAGCATGTTTGAATTCAATATTACCCGTCAGATGATCTATCAGTCCGAATTCACCCAGGGAAGAGATTTCTGTACGCGATTCATCCATATTATTAATATTAAACCTGTTCTGAAATTTTATCTGCCAGCTTCCGGGCCATCATTTATCGTTGATCCATTTCAGCATCTCATCGTGAATGGTTCCGTTTGTAGCCAGGATCTGAGGCTGATAAGGCGAATATTTATTACCTGAAAAATCGGTCACCTTTCCGCCGGCCTCTTCCACTATCAACCAGCCCGCAGCACTGTCCCAGGCCTGTAACTTATGCTCATAAAATCCGTCAAACCGGCCCGCGGCAACCCAGCAGAGGTCCATGGCCGCAGAACCCAGGCGCCGTACCGGTACACCCGCACGGATAAAACGTTCAAAGGTTTGAAGAGGGCCATTGGGTTGATCGAGATAGGTATATGGAAATCCGGTAACCAGACAGGACCTGGTAACATCGGTTTCGGCGCTCACCTTAATGGGTTCCCCATTTAAAATAGAACCTTTCCCTTTTTCCGCCAGAAAGAATTCCTTCAGAAATGGATTGTACACCGCGCCCATGATCATTTCGCCTTCATATTCCAAACCGATGGAAACACAACAGATCGGAATTCCATGGGCATAGTTCACCGTTCCGTCGATGGGATCGATGATCCACTTATAGGTTGAATCCATCACGATCTCCCCGGCCTCCTCACTTAATATGTAATGATCGGGACAGGTTTCGCGGATGGTATCCATAATCGCTTTTTCCGCCGCATGATCGGCTTCCGTCACCAGATTATTAATTCCTTCCTTATTGCTGATCTTTAAATTTTTGCTGGAAAAATAATGCTTCAGCACAGCAGCGCCGGCTTCAGTTGCGTTGATAAGCGTTTCTTTTAACATGCAGCAAAGATAAGCGGGATGGGCAGATATTCCGGCCCTATTAAACCATTCCGCTTTCACCGGATCCCGGGAAGAAACCCCTTTGAGCTTTTAATTCAAACTCATTGGTGTCCGGGTAAATTCTCTCTTTGCCTGAAACCTGTATCAGTAGTAAATTACCCTCCAATTTTTCTAAAAAAAGGAAGCAAAAAATCGGAATGATTCCAACTTAAAAAAATCCCTTTTAAACGGGACCTGCCTTTGTTCTTTATCTGATCCGGATTAATTCCCCGGTACCCGCTTTTCCCATAACCCGGCCTTTTCCCGGAAATGCGGGAACAATTTTGCAAATTGCGCTACACTAATTTTCCGAATTGCAGCTATCCGTCATCATTGTCAGTTATAATGTAAAACAGTTTCTGGAGCTTTGTCTTTTGTCGGTACAAAAAGCGATGAAAGCCGTGGCGGCGGAGATCATTCTGGTCGACAATGCTTCTTCCGATGAGACGGTTGCTTTCGTTCAGGAAAAATTTCCTCAGATCCGGATAATTGCCAACAGGAACAATCCGGGTTTCAGTGCCGCCAATAACCAGGGGGCTGCGATGGCCAGAGGTGAATACCTTTTATTTCTAAACCCCGATACCATAGTGGCCGAAGATTGTTTTTCAGCTTGTATTGAACAATTGCATAAAAAGCCGGGCATAGCGGCCCTGGGGGTAAAAATGATCGATGG
>JAEZAY010000423.1 GCA_023427575.1 Bacteroidota bacterium
CAAAAAAATCGGGCTCCGGAATAAATCCTAAAAATTGAAACTTCCGGCTAAATAAAAACAAGTCACAGCGAATCAATATAACCCAGCGCCAGTAGGACTTACGGGCTACAGAACATTCCCGGGCTCTGGTAACAACTGTTTTTATTTTACGCCGTTCGTTTCAATTTTCTTAACGGATTTCTTCCGAGGCCCGGGGGAATACATTTTACGCGGACACCAATGTTTCACAGATTTTGAAATCAGTTATCTTCATTTTGCATAGGTTTGCGTTTCTAAATTAATTACCATGGTTTATAATATACAGGTTAAGGTAATGCCTTTAAAAGATTTGCTTGACCCCCAGGGCAAGGCCGTAATGGGCGGATTAAAAAACCTTGGATTGGCAAATGTGGAAGATGTACGGATCGGGAAAAATATTCAGTTGCAGGTAGAAGCGGAATCGCCGGAAGCTGCCAGGCAAATTGCCGAAGAAGCTTCCAAAAAACTACTGGCCAACCCGGTAATGGAGTTTTTTGAAATCACCGTGAATTAAAATTATTTATCCCCGTTGCCCGCGTTTGGCTCCAGGGAAATGCAGCTATGGTCTATATTGTTCCTACACCGATCGGAAACCTGCAGGATATAACGTTAAGGGCCCTGGAAGTTCTTAAATCCGTCGACCTGATCCTGGCTGAAGATACCCGTAACAGCTCCCGGCTGTTAAACTTTTTCCAGATCAATAAACAACTCACGCCTTTTCATCAGCATAACGAGCACCTGGTGTTACAGCATCTGGTGAACCAACTGCTGCAGGGAAAAACCATGGCCGTAGTTTCCGATGCCGGAACCCCGGGCATTTCGGACCCCGCCTTTTTATTGGTAAGAGAATGTATTAAGGTAGGAATCCGGGTTGAATGTTTGCCCGGAGCCACAGCCCTGATCCCCGCGCTTGTCAATAGCGGGCTGCCCACCAACCGCTTTACCTTCGAAGGTTTTCTGCCTTTAAAAAAAGGACGCCAGACTATCTTCAAAAAACTGGCTACTGAAGAAAGGACGATGATCTTTTACGAATCGCCGATGCGACTGCTTCGGACATTAAAAGAAATGTGCGGGTATTTTGGCCCCGAACGCCAGGCTTCCGTCAGTCGTGAACTGACCAAGGTTTTTGAAGAAACTAAAAGAGGTTCTCTGCAGGAACTGTACGATTACTATTCTGAAAAAGGCGTAAAAGGTGAGATCGTTCTGGTAATTGAAGGGCTGGGTTGAGTAACAGATGATTGAATTGCGGAGATCTTTCCTTTTCGCAACCAGCTTATTATCATTCTTACTCCCGGTAATCTGATTTTATGCTTTTCTTATAAAATCAAGTTGTCATCTTTGTGGATATAAATTATTCAATATGAAACACGTACCAGCTTTTTTTTCACTGATTCTGTTTTTGGCCATTTCAGTTTCTTCGGTAGCTCAGTTAAGAAAAATTCCGGCCGCTGTTACGGATCGCTTTTCTGAAAAATATCCCATGGCCACCAGCATAGAATGGCGCGATAAACTTTCCGGTTTTGCAGCTGATTTTGTATTGAACGATACCACATATACTGCCAGTTTTACCAATACCGGTGAGTGGGCTTCTACCGAAACCACCATCGACGCAGAAAATTTACCGGCAGCCGTAGCCGAAAGTTTTCGAAAAAGTAAATATTCCGATTGGGAAATGGGTACGGTTCACCGTATTGAAACGCCGGGGAACGATTATCAGTACCGCCTGCAGGTGATTAAAAGCGAAATTCGAAAAAGAAATCTTTACTTCAGTTCAACGGGTAAAATGTTACGCGACCTGATGACCCTCTAAGTTTATTTTCCTGCATTTTTCAGTGGAAACAAGATTTTTGTAATCCCGTCAATGATTTTATCTTGCCCGGGCGGTTATTATTATAGCCACCGGAATTACTTTATTACGATTTAAACTGGATAGTACCGATGAAAAAGAAAATTCTTCTTTCCCTGCCTTCCATATTTTTTTGCCTGACGATTTTTGCGCAGCCTTCGCGATGGCAGCAGAAGGTGAAGTATAATATGGATGTTACGGTTAACGTGAATACCAACCGGATCAACGGAAAGCAAAAGCTGGAATACACAAACAATTCGCCTGATACATTAAGAAAGGTATTTTATCATCTGTACTGGAACGCGTTTCAGCCAAACAGCATGATGGATGTGAGAAGCAGGGAATTGGGTAAACAGCAGATAAATGGCCGCCCCGATTGGGACGCACGCGTTACCGACCGGATTTCGAAACTGAGTGAAAGCGAGATCGGGTACCAGAAAATTTCATCGCTGATGATGGATGGAGTGAAACAAAATTACAAGGTTCATGAAACCATACTGGAAGTTGTTCTTTCGCGGCCCATTCTACCGGGAGCGAAGGTCAATTTCGACATGGAATTTGAAAGCCAGGTGCCTGTTCAAATCCGCCGTGCGGGCAGAGATGCGGCCAATGGCATTCGCTATAGTATGAGCCAGTGGTATCCTAAAATGGCCGAATACGATTATGACGGCTGGCATCCAAATCCATATATAGCCCGTGAATTTTATGGAGTCTGGGGCAATTATGATGTAAAGATCACGATTGATAAATCCTATATCCTGGGTGGAACCGGATATCTTCAAAACCCGCAGCAGGTGGGTTATGGATATGAAAAAGCCGGTACAAAGGTTTCCCGGCCCGGAACTACTTTAACCTGGCATTTCGTGGCGCCCAATGTGCATGATTTTATGTGGGCAGCCGATCCGGACTTCAAGCATATCCGGAAATCCGTTCCCGGAGGACCCGAGATTCATGTTTTATACAATGGCAGCCGCGAAGATTTGCAGCAACAGTTCGACCGCCTTCGCCCTGCCGATCAGTCGAGGTTCGGCAATCTGGACGGCTATATTAAAAACCAGGAAGCACAATGGAATGAAATTGCCGAAGCGGCCCTGGTAGTTTTCCCATACGTGAATAAAACCTTTGGAGAATATCCGTACAAACAATACTCGTTTATACATGGTGGTGATGGAGGAATGGAATACCCGATGGCTACTTTACTTGCCGGTCCCAGCCTCGGAACCGCCTTTCATGAGTTAATGCATTCCTGGTATCAGATGATCCTGGGAACCAACGAGTCGCTGTACGCCTGGATGGATGAAGGATTTACAGAATGGTCAACCAATCATGTGCAGAAATATTACCGCGACCAGGTTTTGAGAAAGAGAGAAGGCAATGATGCGGCTACGCTTGCGCGTTATGATTCACTGGATAAGCGGCTTCCTTTACTGCATTCCGGTAATTACAACAGTTATCTGTATCTCGCAAAATCGGGACTGGAAGAACCATTGACCACACATGCGGATCATTTCAACACAAACATGGCTCATAGCCTGGCTGCCTATTCCAAAGGTTCGGTTTTCCTTTCGCAACTTGGATATATAACTGGTGACCAGAATTTGTACAGTATTATGAAAGAATATTTCCGGCTTTGGAAATTCAAACATCCCAATGCCAATGATTTTCTGCGTGTAGCGGAAAAGGTAAGTGGATTGCAGCTTGACTGGTATAAGGAATACTGGGTGAACTCAACAAAAACGATTGACTATGGAATCGATAGTCTTTGGGAAGAAGGCGGCAAAACAAAGATCCGGCTAAAGCGAATCGGGAAAATGCCGATGCCCATCGATTTTAAAATAGAATATAAAGATGGAAGTTCTGAAATCGCCTATATCCCGCAATATCTGATGTTCGGTGAAAAGCCGGCGGAAGATGAAACGAAACGGACGGTGTACGAAGCCTGGAAATGGACCCATCCCACTTATACATTTGAAGTTGACAGAAGACTGAGAGATATGAAATTGCTGGAGATCGACCCTTCACTTCGGATGGCCGATCTTGAAAGAAGAAATAACAGGCTGGAAATTCCGCTATAACCCAAGTTCAATCCAATTGTACCGGGGTCTTCTCTGAATATTAACCAGGGAAGACCCCGGTTTTTTTAATGAAAAAAGCCGCATTCGCGGCTCCGGATAAGGCTGGTTAATTTTTTACAAACTGGCCAGGGTAAAAAAATGATAAGGTTTAATGATTTTAGGTATTTGATCAACCCGGAACCAAAGATAATAACTCAGCCTTTTCGTTACAATACTACTTTAGTGGTATACCCGTATCCGTTGCGCACCAAAGCAGGGCTTTACCGTCCGTAATACCGGTTGATGGCTTCCACCCGGTTGTTAACGTGTAATTTTTCGTAGATATGATACACGTGCTTTCGCACGGTTTCCTGGCTTATGAACAGGTTGGCGGCTATCTCCTTGTATAAAAGTCCCCTGGCAAGATGTTCCAGAATCTCTTTCTCGCGGGTGGATAGTACACTCAGACCGGGGCTATCGGAAGGCGCTGCTTCCGGAAAGTTTTTTTGCTGAAAGGCGGCCACCACTTTTCGCGCAATCTGGCTGCTCATGGGCGATCCACCTTCCTGTAATTCGCGAATGGCTTCCAGTAATTTGCCCGGAGCGGTTTTTTTAAGAATATACCCGCTGGCGCCGGCAGAAAGGGCTTCGAAGATTTTCTCATCATCCTCGTAGACTGTACACATCATAAACAGAATGTCCGGATTATCTACCTTGAGATGCTTTACCAGGCTGATTCCACTTTCTTCTTCACCCAGATTTATGTCCATAAGCACCACATCCGGTTTAAGAATAGGGATATTTGCCAGGGCTTCTTCACCGTTCGAAAAGCCGCCAAGCAAAACAAATCCATCAGACATGGTAATGATCTGCTCCAGTGCTGACCGAATGTCTTTATTATCATCTACAATACAAACCTGTATATCCATTATGCACAAAGGTTGCCATTATTGATGAAAAAGGAATACCACTTTGTGGTAGTTTTTAAGCGCATTTTTTATTGTAATTAGCAAATATTGCTGTCATTGTTGTCCAGTTAATAATTTTCCATTCACCCGAAACTTTAGGAATAGTGAATTAGGAGCAGTCATTGTAAATAACCCCTTCCACTTTTTTTTAGAAAAAAAGTGGAGCAAAAAAATCGGGCTCCGGAATAAATCCTAAAAATTGAAACTCCCGGCTAAATAAAAACAAGTCACAGCGAATCAATATAACCCAGCGCCAGT
>JAEZAY010000042.1 GCA_023427575.1 Bacteroidota bacterium
GTAGTAAACCGGACCGGCCATTGCATTACGGCCGCCGGTGCCAAGCTGAGGGAAATCGGTTGATTTCGCATACGGATACCAGATAAATGCCGGCGCAACCGGCGGCAATTCTTCCAGACCGGTATTATTGCGGGAATTATTAATGGGTTTTGCCGGATCGTAGGGCTGGCCATTTTTTCCGGTGGCATAGTCATATTCACGGTATGCAAAATTGTTCCCTACAAACAATGGCCATCCGAAAAAGCCGGCTTTCCTTGCCTGATTCAATTCATCATAACCACGCGGACCCCGGGTGTCGAGACTGTCGTTGGCGGCATCAGGCCCCACTTCGCCCCAGTATAGAAAATTCGTTTTGTTATCTACGGAGATCCGGTAAGGATTTCGGTTGCCCATTACGTATATCTCCGGCTTTGTTTTTTCCTGACCGGGTTTAAACAGATTCCCATCAGGAATTTCGTACGTACCGTCTTCATTGATCCGAATGCGAAGAATTTTACCACGTAAATCGTTTGTATTGCCGGAAGAACGGCGGGCATCGTACTGTTCATGACCAGGCCTGTCGTCGAGAGGTCCATAACCCCGGTTCACAAAGGCCTGATTGGGCTCATCAAAAGGAGTGGAGTTGTCGCCGGTAGAAAGATATAAGATCCGGTTGGGGCCGAAGGCGATGGATCCGCCTGTATGACAACAGATTTCCCGTTGCGAATAAAATTGAAGAATTATTTTTTCAGAATCAAGTTGCAGAGAATCGCCATTAAAAACAAAACGCGACAAACGATTTACAGAAGTATCAATCGGCGAATAAAAAAGATATACAAATTTGTTCCTGGCAAAATCAGGATCGGCCTGAATGCCCATCAATCCCTCCTCGGCATTAACACCCGGCGTATTTGTTTTATGATAAACATTCAAATATCCAACCTGTTTAACCGATGAATCGGATTTTTTGTATAACATGATCTCACCTCTTCTCTGCACCACCAGGATATCAAGATTGGGCAGAATGGTCATCTCAGTGGGTTCAAAAAATTGTCCCTGTGTAAGTATGGTTTTCGTAAACCGGTCTTCATCAGGAACACGTTCAGTCCGCACTTTCTTATAATCGGGTTTTAAGTTGTCGCCAATCGCATATCGGATACCTCCCAAAATATGTTTAAGGTAGTTTTCTTCCTTATAAGATTCTTCGGTATGTCCCAGCGCGGTATAAAAAGCGCGGCCGCCATCATAATCATGATACCATGCCATCGGGTGATTGTCGCCGTTAGTACCCCCTTCGTATGAACTTTCGTCGATACGCATCAGGATCTTCAGATCCGGATTGATCTTTTTAAAATTATACCATTCGTCCAGCCGCTTCCATTCCCCGGGAAGATGTTTCGTTGATTCATGGCTATTGTTTTCAACTACCAGCTTCGCCTCCTGGTTGTGAGGATGACTTAAAAAATATGCACCCACAAGCCGTCCATACCATCCCCAGTCGTATTCGGTATCGGTGGCTGCGTGAATTCCGACAAAGCCGCCGCCGGATTGTATATATCTTTCAAAATCGGCTTCCTGATAATGATTTAGCACATCGCCGGTTGTATTCAGAAATACTACGGCAGAATATTTTGCCAGGCTGTCTTCATTAAAGTAGTCGGCATTTTCCGTGGTATCCACCAAAAACCCATTTTCCTGACCCAGCTTCAAAATGGCTTCTTTACCGGCAGGGATGGCCGAATGCCGGAATTCCGCCGTTTTTGAAAAAACCAGGATCCGGGGCTGATCAGAACGTTTGCTGGTGCAATTGGAAAATAAAAACAGAATTACAATACCAATTAGCAGGGCGGGGGATCTCTTCATAATAGCAGTTAAAAATTTGGATTTAAAGTTAATAGAGAAATTTAAAATTCGGTTTAAAATTAAATCCGGAACAGTTGGACCTGGAATTGGCATCTGTATCCTGTTTGCAATGACCAGGAGCGGATGATTACAAAACAAAAAAAGTGCACATGCCAAATTAATGGCCGTGCACTTTCACATCTAACTACCAAACTACGAAAAACCTACAGTTTGATAAATTCAACCCTCCGGTTATTCGATTTGCCTTCTTTGGTATTGTTGTTATCGGCTGGTTCGGATTCTCCCTTACCATCGGTATCCAGGCGGGTAGCGGCAATTCCAAACTCGTTGACCAGCGCATTCTTTACAGCGATGGCTCTTTTCTGAGAGAGCTGGAGGTTTTTCTTATCGTCGCCATCGCTGTCGGTATGGCCGATAATTTTCACTTTTACCGTCTCGTTCTCCTGAAGCACCTGCGATAATTCCTTTAAAACACCGTAAGATTCGCCTTTAATGAGATCGCTGTTCACATCGAAAAGTATGCCCCGGGTAGTCCATTTTCCTTCAGTGATCAGTTTGTTGCGGGTGTCGGGCGCTCCGGTGGCAAGCCGCAGGTTGCTTAAATAAAATGCTTCGTCGGGACCATCAATCGAAGAGAAAAACCGGATCTGGTTCAGATCGCCCTGGCCATTGAACATTCTGGGCAGATCAAAAATTTTATCGCCGTTTAAATATATTCGCAGGCGGGGTCCCTGGCGCCACATGGATACATGGAAGATTTTTCCAGCATTGGCGTTGACAAATACGCCCGGCTTTTTGTTGGCTGAAATATTGCCATAGGTATTGCCGCTGATCTGTTCTATTTTATAATCGTAATGATAGGTTGCGCCACCGGCAACGGTAAAGCTCATTCCATAGTTGCCAACAATATCGGTGGTGATTTTTTCATCCAGCTTGTTGGCCTGAACAATTGCGCAGCTCAAAAAATGCTGGTATTTATTATTGGTTTGATCAACCTGAAATATGAAGTCGTATTCGAGTGTAAAATGGTCCGGCAGGCTTTTGACAAATTCCGGAATAAAGGAAGTGGTTTTGGTATTATAGATCTTCAGCCATTTACCCGGGAATTTATTCAGGGTAACCACTTCCGCACTTCCGTTTGTGTACCATTTATCGGGAAAATCGCCAATATTGGTTTCAATAAAATCCTCGGAAGCGATGATTTTATCGCCGGCAATAAAATCGAATTTAGAATAGGATTTAAGGCCTTCTTCTCCGGCTGCCGTATCGGATTTTTGAGTTTCATTAGAACCGGATTTGGAATTTTTTGGCGTTTCAGGACTGGATTTTTCCGCTTTTTTGGGTTGTGGTTTCGGGTCGTTTTCTTTTTTTGGTGCCGGGCCATCCAGGGCATCCAGCTCGCGGTCAACCTGCTGGTCCACTTTATTGTCGGCTTTTTGAACCATTTTTGCCTTTGCCCGGTTTTTGGCCCGGTTCAAAAAATCACTGACCTGCGCATGGGCTCCCAACTGGACCATAAGCAGGACCAGCATCAGATAAATTGCTTTCATTTGATAAGTTTTATGGTAGGCCAAAGATATTGGCCTGCTGAATCATTCATTCTCACATGATTATGTGAAATATGCAGGATGGATTACATTAAGTGCCATCGAAATGTGAGAGATATGTATTTTTTCAAAAAACAGGCGCACGAAGCTTGAAATGATAGGAACGGTATTATTATTTGGGAGATTTTTCCTACTTTTGCAACCCGTTTCAGGATTCGGTTTAAAAAATCCTTGTTACCCATAAGGCTCCATAAGTGTCCGCCGGTGCGGAACGCCAGCAGGGTGTAAAAATTAAATAACAATAAATGCCAAAGGTAAAAACGAACTCCAGTGCAAAAAAGCGGTTTAAAGTGACCGGCACCGGAAAGATTACGCACCAAAAATCGTTTAAGCGTCACATTCTTACCAAAAAATCCAAAAAACGCAAGCGCGCTCTGAGCAAAGATGGCGTTGTTCACAAATCCATGGAGGATTTCGTTAAACGTCTTCTCCGACTGAGATAACCGGGATTCCGGATCCGGTCAAACAACATTATTAATATAAAAATATTCTGATATGCCACGTTCAGTGAACAGCGTTGCTTCCAGAGCACGCAGAAAAAGGGTTTTAAAAGCCGCCAAAGGCTATTACGGTAAGCGCAAAAACGTATATACCGTTGCTAAAAACGTAATGGAAAAAGGTCTTACATACAAATATGTAGGCCGTAAATTAAAGAAAAGAGAATATCGTGCCCTTTGGATCGCCCGTATTAATGCGGCGGTTAGAGAAGAAGGTCTGACTTACTCCCAGTTCATCCATTTGCTGAATCAGAAAGGAATTACGCTTGACCGTAAGATTCTGGCTGATATTGCCATGAATGAGCCCGAAGCCTTCAAACAGATCATTGCATCTGTAAAATAGGGGCGATCGGAGCATTTTTCGGTAAAATGTTCTTATGGCAAGAACTTTCATGATAGAATAGATCCGGGTATGAAATTCATGCCCGGATTTTTTATTTAGATTCCATCAAAAAATTACATTTGTACCTGTTTTTATAAACGCGATTACTAACTATTAAATTTAAGGCCATCAGCAAACTACCTCCGAACGAATTCATGAACAATTCGTATCACGACCTGGTACATCAAACCTTTAATTTTCCGCAGGAAGGTTTTGAGACAAAAGAAGGTAATCTGATTTTTAACGGACTTGATCTCAGGGCGCTCATCGATAAATATGGGACGCCAATGAAACTGACCTATCTGCCAAAAATCGGGATGCAGATAAACAAGGCCAAACAAATGTTTGCCAATGCCATCAAACGCCATCGTTATGAAGGTCAGTATTATTATTGCTATTGTACAAAAAGTTCCCATTTTTCCTTTGTGGTGGAAGAGGCGCTTAAGCATGAAATTCATCTGGAAACCTCTTATGCCTACGATATAGAGATTATTAAAAAGCTGCACGAAAAGAAGAAGATCAATAAGGACATATTCATTATTTGCAACGGGTATAAACAAAAAACCTATACTAGCCGTATCAACCAGCTTATCAATTCAGGATTTAAAAACGTGATTCCTGTCCTCGATAACAAGGATGAACTGCAGGCTTATAAAAACGTAAAAGTCCCTTTTAAACTTGGAATCAGGGTTGCGGCGGAAGAAGAGCCCAACTTCCCGTTTTATACCTCGAGGCTTGGATTCCGGGCCCGCGATATCCTGGAATTTTATGTTGATAAGATTGAAGGCAACGAAGACCGCTTTCAATTAAAGATGCTTCATATTTTCCTTAATAAAGGTATCAAAGATGATATCTATTACTGGAGCGAATTAAACAAGATCATCAACCTCTATTGCCAGTTAAAGAAAATTTGCCCGGAACTCGATTCAATTAATATCGGCGGTGGATTCCCCATTAAACATTCGCTTGGCTTTGAATATGATTACCAGTTCATGATCAACGAAATTGTTGGTAACATAAAAAAAGCCTGTAAGAAAAATAAAGTGCCGATGCCGAATATCTTCACTGAGTTTGGCAGTTATACGGTGGGGGAAAGCATGGCTCATATCTACAGCGTTATCGGCGAAAAAATGCAGAACGACCGGGAGTGCTGGTATATGATCGATTCTTCATTCATTACAACATTGCCCGATACCTGGGGTATTGGGGAGAAGTTCCTGCTTCTTCCGGTCAATAAATGGGACCAGGAGTACCAGCGGGTAGTGCTTGGTGGCATTACCTGTGACAGTCATGATTATTACGATTCGGAGGAACATGTAAATGAGGTTTTCCTTCCCAAAGTATCGAATGGAGAACCCCTATACGTTGGATTTTTCCATACGGGCGCCTACCAGG
>JAEZAY010000072.1 GCA_023427575.1 Bacteroidota bacterium
GAACTGAACATCTTTAATTTTCGGAATTTTTACAATGGAGGGGGGGTAGCTATTGGCGATATTAATAATGATGGGCTGGCAGATATTTACTTTACTTCCAATCAGCAGTCGAACCGGCTGTATCAAAACAGGGGCGATTTTAAATTTGATGATATAACGGAGATCTCGAAAACCGGAGGTACCAAATCCTGGTCGACCGGTGTGGCGATGGCCGATATCAATGGCGATGGATGGCTGGATATTTACGTTTGCAATAGTGGGGATGTGATGGGTAAAAGCCGCGAAAATGAATTGTTCATAAATCAAAAAAATGGAACTTTTCTGGAGCAGGCTGCCGAATACGGATTACAGGATTCTGCCGGATTAAGCACGCATGCCGCTTTTTTTGATTATGATGGCGACGGCGATCTGGATTGTTATATTCTGAACAATAGCTATCGCCCCATCGAAAGTTTTGGCTATAACCGCAATCTGCGCCATGTCCGCGACAGCAAGGGTGGTGATAAATTACTTCGGAATGACAATGGAAAGTTTACGGATGTAAGCGTGGAAGCGAATATCTATGGCAGTGAGATCGGGTTTGGATTGGGCGTTACAGTTGGAGATGTTAATGGCGACAAGTGGCCGGACATCTATATCAGCAACGATTTTTTTGAAAGGGATTATCTCTATATAAATCAGAAAGACGGAACTTTTAAAGAAGAGCTTGATCAGGCAATCGGGCATATCAGTCTTTCCAGCATGGGCGCCGATATGGCCGATATCAACAACGATGGTCTTCTTGATGTGTTTTGCACCGATATGTTGCCGGAAGATGATTACCGCTTAAAAACCACATCCCGTTTCGATGAATATGATGTATTCAATGCAAAGCTGCAGAATGATTTTCATCACCAATTTACCCGGAACATGCTTCAGCTTAATAATGGCGATGGCAGTTTTAGTGAGATTGGACAGTTTGCAGACGTATATCAAACCGACTGGAGTTGGGGGGCGCTGATCTTCGACTTTGAAAATGATGGCTGGAAAGATCTTTTTGTTTCTAATGGCATTTCGAAAGATCTCACCGATCAGGATTTTATTGACTTTATGGCCAGTTCAGAAAGCCTGAAAAGACTGTCGGAATCGAAAAAGTTCAATTATGAAGCTTTCCTCACCGAAATGAAGTCGACGCCCACGTCTAATTATGCGTTCATTAACAAAAGAAATCTAACGTTCCGAAATCGTTCCTATGAATTAGGCCTGGATGAAAAAAGTTTAAGCAACGGCGCCGCTTATGGCGACCTGGATAACGACGGCGACCTCGATCTGGTAGTGAACAATGTGAACAGGGAAGCTTTTCTTTATCGCAATCAAACCGATAAAAAATTCCCCGACCATCATTACCTGAAATTAAGATTAGAGGGAAACGGAATGAATACCCAGGGCATTGGCGCCGAGGTAACCATTTTCAGCAATGAGCAAAAACAGGTGTTACAACAAATGCCTTCCCGTGGTTTTGAAAGCTGCATTGAACCGGTATTGAATTTCGGACTTGGGGATGTAAACCGGGTCGACAGCCTTCAAATTATCTGGCCGGATCTAAGTATGCAAACGATGTATGATATCCCTGCCGATACCATCCTGATCCTGAAACAAAGAAATGCGAACAGCAGGTACACATATCGGGCGAAACGATGGGAGCCAATGTTTATGGATATTTCGTCGCGGATTGAAGGCGATGTGGAGCATAAGGAAAATGTATATGTTGATTTCGATCACGAGCGTTTAATGCCTCTGCTGCTTTCTATTGAAGGTCCCAAATCAGTGAAGGGAGATATAAATAATGACGGACTGGAAGACATTATAGTGGGCGGCGCCAAAGGCGATGAAGTAAAAATTATTTTGCAAAAACCAGATGGCCGTTTTGTTGCGGGAACTTCAGAAGCAATACAACAAACAAAATCAATATTTGAAGATGCCGGGCTTGCCTTATTTGATGCCGATGAGGACGGCGACCTGGATCTGCTGATTGCATCCGGTGGAAACGAAACCGGCGATGGATCCTCTTCACCGCACCTGTTGCGATTTTTTACCAATGATGGCAAAGGAAATTTCAGCTCCGCCATGCGTGGATTTCCCATTGTGGCCACCAATGCATCTGTTGTTATTACCGGCGATATAGACGGCGACGGCGACGAAGATATTTTTGTAGGCGGCCGGTCTGTTCCACGCAGTTATGGCGTTTCGCCAAAATCATTTGTACTGATTAATGAAGGCAAAGGAAAGTTTGTTGCTTTAAAGGCGGAGAGTTGAGGTGAATTGGGTTCCATCGGAATGATCACTGATGCGCTTTTCGCCGACACCGATAAAGATGGAATAAATGAACTGATTTTGGTGGGCGACTGGATGCCACTTACCATTTTCAAATGGCAGGGAAACAGAATGGTAAAAACGATGGAAATGAAAGGCAGCTCGGGCTGGTGGAACGCCATTCATGCTGCCGACCTTGATGGTGATGGTGATATTGACCTGATCGGTGGAAACCTGGGCCTGAACTCGAAAATAAAAGGCAGTGAAAAATATCCGGTCAAAATGTATGTAAGTGATTTTGATAATAACGGACAAAGTGAATGCGTGCTTACCTACTACAAATCCGACAGTGTCGCTTATCCATTGCCGTTAAGAAGCGATATGGTCATACAAATGCCATCGCTTAAAAAGAAGTTTTTGAAATATTCAGATTATGCTTCCCGTCAGATTCATGAAATCTTTGATAAGGAGCAACTGGAAAAAGCCGTTTTGCGGGAAGCCAACTGGCTGCAATCGGCCATTTTTGTAAATGATGGGAATGGAAATTTTACCCTTAAGCCTCTTCCTGTGGAGGCCCAGTATTCACCGGTGTATGATATTCTGGCAGAAGATCTGAACAATGATGGAATTATTGATCTGTATCTGGTTGGAAATTTTTCCGGGGTGAAACCGGAGATCGGAAAATACGATGCCAACTACGGACAGGTATTTATCGGAAAAGGAAACAATGATTTTGAATATCTCCCTCCGGTTCAGTCCGGGCTAAAAGTAAAAGGTGAAGCCAGAAGTATAACCTTCATTAAAAACAAAAACGGGAAGAAATATCTGATGGTAACCATCAATAACGGAAATCCATACCTGTTTTCCAGCAAACCTTAACCCGATGATTTTCTTTCAAAGCAGACCCCGAAAATTTTTGCTGGTAATATTTTGTTTTTGTCTGGGCGGCCTGTATTCATGCAGTGAAAACAAAAAAGAAACGCTTTTTTCATTGATAAAGCCGGAAGAAAGCGGAATTCAGTTTTCAAATAAGCTCGCCGACACGGATTCCCTGAATATTCTGGATTACCTGTATTATTATAATGGCGCCGGCATTGCAGCAGGTGATATTAACCAGGACGGGTTGCCGGATCTCTACTTCGCTTCCAATACAGGTTCCAACAAATTGTACCTCAACCTCGGTGATTTCCATTTCAGGGATATCAGCCTCGAATCCGGAACCGCCGATTCAACGGGGTGGACAACCGGCGTAACTTTCGCAGATGTAAATCTTGATGGTTTAGTGGACATATATGTCTCCAAAGTTACCGATCACCAGGTAAGCTCCGGAGCCAGGAAAGGTCAAACGTTTTTTGCCAACACGCATAACCTACTGTATATAAATAAAGGCAACCTGAAGTTTGAAGAAGAGTCTGAATTATGGGGCGTAAATCTGAAAGGATATAATACGCAGGCTGCTTTTTTTGATTACGATAAAGACGGCGATTACGATTTGTTTCAGTTGCAACATTCTGTTCATCAAACGGATACTTATGGCGACACATCGTTGCGCCGAAAGTATTCAGCTATCAGCGGCGCCAAACTGCTGCGAAATGATGGCAACCGCTTCACCGATATTACTCTTCAAAGCGGTATCATCAGCAGCGCTTTGGGTTATGGACTGGGGGTGACCATTGGAGATTTTAATAATGACGGCTGGGAAGATATTTACGTTGGAAATGATTTCCACGAAAGTGACTACTATTATGTTAATAAGGGGAACGGAACCTTTGAGGAGAAAAACAGCAGTGCTTTCGGACATCAGTCATATTTCTCCATGGGAAACGATGCGGCGGATCTCAACAACGACGGATGGCTTGATATATTCACGCTGGATATGTTGCCGCAGGATGAAAAGGTGTTAAAATCATCTGCCGGCGACCAGGTTTATGATGTTTATGCAAATCAGCGCGCGCAGGGTTACAGTTATCAGTATGCGAGAAACTGCCTTCAGTTAAATACCGGTTCCGGCGAACGGTTTTCCGAGATTGCGCTTTATAGCGGAGTAGCAGCTACCGACTGGAGCTGGGCGGCATTAATGGCTGATTATGACCTGGACGGATTCGCCGATATTTTCATAACAAATGGAATCAAAAGAAGACTGAACGACCTGGATTATATTCAGTTTTTATCGGCCAGCGGTATCGGCCCGGGTGCCCGGGCTGGAGACGAAGAATTGATAAAACGAATGCCGGAGGGAAGTTGGCATAACTATATTTATAAGGGTTCCGACAGCCTGGTTTTCAGTGACAGGTCGCAAGAATGGGGATTTGGAGAATTTACATTATCTAACGGAGCTGCCTATGCGGATCTTGACAATGATGGTGATCTTGACCTGATTACAAACAATATTAATCAGTCTGCAGGCATCTATAAAAACAATACGAGAGAGCAGAACCCGGCGAATTTTCTAAACGTTGAAATCCGTAACCAGAAGGGATCGCCTGCAATTGGCGCGAAGCTGATCTCTTACCGTTCGGGCATAAAACAATTTTTTCAGGTGCAGGGAAGCCGCGGCTTTATGTCGGCGGTTGACCCCAGGATCAATATTGGCCTGGGGAAGGATTCAGTGCTGGATTCAATGGTAATTATTTATCCGGATGATCGTTTAAAAGTGTTGTATAATTTGAAGGCAAACCAGCATCTGCAGGTTTATCCCGACAGCACTACACCATTTGAATATAAAAATCTGGATCATTACGGTATTCAAAAGCCCGGAACAATATTTCGAAATATTACCTCTCAATCGGGGGTTCATTTCAGACATCGCGAAAACATTTCTTTTGTTGACTTTAACCGGCAATGGTTTATTCCGAGAATGATTTCAACCATGGGCCCGAAGCTGGCTATAGCAGATGTAAACAATGATGGGCTGGAAGATTTTTTTGTTTGCGGCGCGAAACAACAGCCCGGTCAGCTTTTCGTCCAGACCCCTTCCGGAACTTTTACCCCTTCACATCAGCCGGCGATAGCTGCCGACTCCGCTTCTGAAGATACCGGGGTGCTGCTTGCGGATTTAAATGGGGACGGTTTTCCGGATCTCTACCTGGTGAGCGGAGGTAATGAATATTTTGGAACCATGAATCAGTTAAAAGATCGGTTATACATAAACGATGGAAAGGGCGCTTATGTGAAAAGCAATTCTCTTCCTGATCTTTTCGAAAACAAATCAGTTGTTTGTGCCGCTGATTTCGACGGCGATGGTGACCCCGATCTTTTTGTAGGCGGCAGAGCGGATTCGAGGAATTATGGTGAAGATCCGAGGTCATGGTTATTATTAAATGATGGAAGCGGAAATTTCTCCATTGCACCTGAGGAAGTTGCTCCGGGATTGAGCCGGATCGGAATGGTTACGGATGCATGCTGGACGGATCTTAACCGAGACGGAAAAATGGATTTGGTTATAGCCGGCGACTGGATGGCGCCCGCTTATTTTATTAACAGGGATGGAACACTTATAAAGGAGAATGGTACGAAGGAACTGTCGGGGTTGTGGTCCAGTTTACTAGCGACGGATCTGAATAATGATGGTTATGATGATCTGCTGCTGGGAAACTACGGGATCAATTCAAAGCTGAATGCGAATCGGGAGTTTCCGCTAAAATTGTATCTGGCCGATCCCGACAAGAATAATCATACCGATCTGCTGTTGGCAGTTCCAAAAAATAAAAACTATTATACTTTTCATGGCCGTGAGCATCTGGAAAAGCAGTAGCCATATCTGAAAAAAGAATACCTCAGTTATTCCAAAATGGCAGGGCTTTCCGTGGAGGAAATTTTTGGCGAAAGTTTGAAGTCTGGAAAATTGCTGGAAGCTTTTGAAATGCGTTCCATTTTAAAAATTAACAAGAGAGATGGCAGTTTTAATACCGTTCCGCTCGATTACCGGTTTCAGTTTGCACCTGTGAATTCATTCCTGAGTGCTGACTTTAACGGCGATGGGATAAAAGACCTGCTGGCCGGTGGTAATTTTTACGGGGTCTTGCCATTTGAGGGGCGTTATGATGGAATGATGCCGGCTTTGCTTATCAATATGGGAAACGGAGATTTAAAATACGAGGCCGATAAGGAATTAATGAAACTGAGTGGTGAAGTCCGCGACATGAAGGCGATCCGGTTGGCCGGTAACCGGAGAGCCGTGCTGGTGGCACGTAATAATGAATCGCTTCAATTGCTGGAATACTAAGATGGGCAATTATAAAATTGGATAATGGATCAGGATCCGGACAGGTGTATTCTGATTAACAGGAATGCTATCATTCAGGTATCTCTCAAATGGCAGGGCAACCGGCTTCAATGAATGATCTTCTATATAACGCTGAATCGCTTTATGGAGTTTTTCACGTTCGTTAAAGGGGCCTGCGTATTCGCCGGTCACCATTCTGCTTCTGGGCATTCTCTGGTAAAACAATTCTTCCGGTACCGCCACTTCCTTATCAACCGAAATGCCCGTCATAACTGTTACATTTCCATCCGCTGAAGGAGTAAAATTTGCAATGAGATTTTGTTGTTTTGCCAACTGATTTTTTCGGATAAAAGATTCGAGCTTTTGCTGCCCCGATCTGGCGGCCTGCATCATGCCCTCAGCGCTGGTGCTTTGTTGCGTAGTAAGAACCAGAGGATCCCGGGTGTAGGTGATGGAAATTTTGTAACCGTAATATAACAAGGGGTCCTCCAGGTAATTTTTGAGGCTGACAAGCAGTTCATTTCCGTTGGGATTAAAAACAGCGCCGATCTGCTCCGTAATGTACCGCAACAGTGAAACTTCTTCGCGCAGGTTTACTTCGACCGTATCGGTGAAGCCCGGATTAACCGTTAGCGAGAGCCTTGATTTTTTGCTTCCGTTTTGCTGGGTAACCAGCAAACCAAAAAGACTGCTTTTTTCGACGGTGATCCTTGCCTGACCCTGGCTAATAAATGCACCATCTTTTATGGGATTGTTCGATTGAACAATGGAGCCGCTGTCGGGATTTCCGTCGAAATATGGATGCCAGCTTTTCCACTGGTAAAGATTCAGGGCGGCCTTCATTACATTTTCCGGCGGCGCGTAAATAAGGCTTTGATGACGGACAACAGCCGGCACGTAAGATGCTGCAATCACAAATAATAGCAATAAAGCTCCTATGCCAATAAAGCTCCGTTTTGCTCCCCAACGCATGCCCGAAACTATTAAATAGAAATGAGTTTAATGGAAGAATCATTTACATTACCATTAGTGTCAGGGTAAAGTGTATTCCCCCCGGGCCTCGGAAGAAATCCGTTAAGAAAATTGAAACGGACGGCGTAAAATAAAAACAGTTGTTACCAAAGCTCGGAGATGATCCTTAGCTCGTAAGTCCTACCACAGCTGGGTTATATTCTTTCGCTGTGACTTGTTTTTATTTAGCCGGAAGTTTCAATTTTTAAGATTTATTCCGGAGCCCGATTTTTTTGCTCCACTTTTTTTCTAAAAAAAAGTGGAAGGAGTCATTTACCATGACTGCTCGTAACTACTGTTGATACAGGTTTCAGGTAAATTGAAAATTATTAACCGGACACCAATGTTTACAATACCACCCGAATTTCAGGCGCTGCTTCCCATCCTGGCGGCGGAGGAATTTCAATGGCATTTTCGTAGATGAGGTGGCAGGCGCCCGTTTCGATAAAAGGAAGCGCCGTTTGTTGCAGCAAAAAATTAGATACATTTTCAGGTACCAGTATAAAACGGTAGTGCGCTACAGCGGAAGCTTCGAAAATTCCAAGCGCCCGGTCGGCGGGATTATTTACATTATAGATCCCGCTGTTAATGGAAGAGGGAATTGCATCCAGCAGACCGCCGCTCGATTCAAGCTGAAGCTGAAAACTATTCCAGAACTGATACGAGGATCTTGTCATGGATAATTGCGAGATCCGGATATAATGCCTGCCGAAATAGTAAAGATAGGAGCTGCCTACAAGCTGGTTGATGATTTTATTGCCGTTGATGGCATTGTCTGAGAAGATTCGAACCGATGATTCGGAAATATGCTGATGGCAAAATTCAAATTCGATGCAAAAGAAACCGCAGGGAACGCCGGTTGCTTTTCGCGGCACCCACCCGTCCGAGACCCAGCGATAATAATTTTCCTGGTCAGCGGGATCGGCGCTTGTAATAAAAATATTGAACCGGGTAGGCCTTTTCAGATCATAAGTAAACTCATGCTGAATAGAGCTGACTTCCTGAATGGGTACCGGTTCGGGAATCACCTGTTCTTCTGAAATATATTCTTTTCCATTTGGAAGTTTAATATGCAGCGTATAGCCCTTGCCCGGGGTGCCGATAAAGTTTTTATCATTTGTTTCGTAGAGACCTTTTTCACGGTAAAACAGAGGAGTGCCCGCACCTTCGGAATCGGAAATGCTTACCAGCGCATTTGCTTCATATAGTTCGGTTGGAATCTGGTTGCCAAAAGTATAAGATCCTGAATAGCTAAGTTTAACCTGATATGGTACGGAATCATTTGTGATAAGGCCTTCAACCACCAGAATCGGTTCCACATTACGTATTGGTACCTGCACTTTTTTAATGCATGAACTGTGCAGAATTATCAGAACTAAAACAAAAACGCTATTTAGCTTTTTAGTCATCTTAAAAATGGTAATTCCAGGTTATGGAAGGTAAAACAGATCCTAACACCGATAACCGGTAAGCATTTAAGGCAGTGCTTTCGCGGCGGAAAAAGATGGAATAGGCATTCGCGCGTCCATATACGTTATAAACAGAAAAATTCCAGATACTGTAGTTTTTCTGTGAGTTAAATCGTCGTGTAACACAGGAAAAAGAAATATCCAGTCGGTGATAATCGGGCAGGCGGTCGCGGTTCCGTACCGAATAATTGGTGACAATGTTGTTATTGATGCTATATGTACCGTCGGGATATGTTGCCGGCCTTCCGCTCATAAAAAGAAAGTTTGTATTGAAGGTCCAGCCACCATTAAGTTTGGTGCGGGTTTGAAAAGAAACCGCGTGCGGCCGGTCGGCGTTTGAATTGTAATACTGGCCACCATTTACCGCTTCCGATTCAAAATCCGTAATGAGACGAATTTTAGTTTTGGAGTAAGTGTAATTAAGTTGCCCGGTCGTATTCCCGGTGGTTTTAGAAATGCTGAACTCAGATCCGAACGCATACCCCTCCGCATTGAGCAGCGCCGTTTCCATAGCCGGGTTTAAAAGAAGCAGGGCGCCGTTCCGGTATTCAAGCTGATTCTCCAGATTCCTGTAATAACCTTCAATCGAAAGATCAAATCCATTAAAATCCCGGAAGTATCCGGCTGAATACTGAAAGCCTTTTTGTTGTTTGAGATGCGGGTCACTCAATTTCCAGAAATCAACTGGTGAAATGGCCGTAGTGTTTGTTATAAGATGGAGAAATTGCTGGCTGCGATGAAAACCAAGCTTCACCGAGCTGCTTTGGCTCAACAACAAACGTAAGCTCAGTCTGGGTTCCAAACCCTGATACGAGTGGATTGCGCCGCGGTTTGCATAAAAGCTGGTATCCGAAACCGATCCCCTGGTTTTCGGTTGCCCATCTTCGTAATGGTAAATGCTTTTTGGACCGAGATAATCATACTTCACAAGCCTCAGGCCAGCCTCCATGGAAAGATACCGGCCGAATTTCAGATTTGAATTCAGGTAAGCCGCCATTTCGCGGCCGCTTTCTTTTTCAACCTCGCGGTTAATAATATTTGATCCGGGTTCTGCCGGTATTTCTTTGGAGGGAAGAATCCGGTAGTTTATTCCGTTGAGGCCAAAAGTAAGATCTGTGGAAGGGTTTGGTTTATAAACTACACCGGCTTTTAATTCACGCTGCTGTATATAGGATTGAAGAACAGATTCATAATTTTTTTCCAGACCTTCAAGATCGGAATTAAAGCCACTGTAGTTAGAGGAAAGGGTAAGATTAACGGACTCCGATAATTTCCCTTTGTAGATTAATGAAACAAGTTCCGATTTCCATTTATATGCCAATGCCGAATCGAATTGAAACCGATCGAAGCTGCGGTAATAGGTGAGGGCGATTTTATGGGAACTGTCAAAGCGATATACCGCCCTGGCAATAGCATCGTAAAAAAATGCGCGACTGCCCGATACCGTTTTTGGAAACAGATTCATAAGAAGGTCGGGATAGGCAACACGGGTTCCTGCCGCAAAAGAAAGTTTGTTTTTAATAAGAGATCCTTCACTGAAAATCCGGGCGCTGACCGGGCTCAGACCACCTGTGAAGCCAATGCCCTGATTCCGGCCTTCTTTTATACCTATGTCGAGGAGAGAAGACAGTCTGCCGCCATAAGTTGCCGGCGCCGTTCCCTTATACAGCGTAATGTTTTCTACCAGATCCGGACTAACTGAAGAATAAAATCCCAGCAAATGCGATGTATTAAACAAGGGGGCGCCATCCACAAGAACCAGGTTCTGATCTGCATTTCCACCGCGAACGCTAAATCCACCTGCGCCTTCACCGGCAGTCGTTATTCCTGGCTGTACTGAAAGCGCTTTGATGATATCAGGCTCTCCAAACACCACGGGGTTGCGGCGTAATTGTTCAGGATTGACTGTTACGACGCTCATTTGGGCGGTATTTACTCTATTTTGCCTCACCATTGCATTGACAATAACTTCGTCGAGCATGTTATCCGCTTTCTTTTTTATGCGGATGGTAACTTCAAGCGGACCCCTGACATTAAAAGTAGCACTGTTGTTCGTGTAGCCAGGGTGCGAGGTGATGATCGCGTGGTAGCCATAAGGCAACATCAGTTTGAAATATCCCTGTTTATTCGTAGTAACGGAATAAGAAGATGTTTTTGTTTTAACAGAAACATTTTGAATGGCAAAACCGGAATCAAAATCGATAACCCTGCCATTCAGTTCATAAATTTTCTGCGAGTAGGAAAAAACGGAAAAGCTGAGGAAGAATAGAATGAATAAAGAAGAGTTTTTCGGTTCAACTTTCATTACCGCAATGAATATCTATAAACTTACATCATAAAAAATGATCAGGAAACCTCTTTTTGATGAACGAGAATAAAATCGATCACCTCTTCCAGGCGAAGGCTGGTCCGGCTAATGGCGTCCTGGATGTCATCCCGGCTCACCTGCGCAGCGAAAGAGGGTGTTTTCAGTTTTTTAAGAATGCTTTTCAAGTCCATTCCCTCATAGCCGGCGGGCCGGATCAGAGAAGCGGCATGAATAAATCCGGATAACTCGTCGAACACATAAATCATTTTATCCATTTCCGATTCGGGTTCTACGCCAAAATAGCGGGGGCCATGAGCGGCGATGCAATGGATAATTTCCGGATCCTGGTTTCTTCTCTCCAATTCTTCAATAATTACCCGGCAATGGTCTTCCGGATTTTTCTCCCAATCGGCATCATGGAGAAGACCGGCGGTTTCCCATTTTAGCGCGGTATCCGAATCGGCTCCAGCCTTATTGATAGCCCAGGCACGCATCAGGGCAGCCACCTGTCGCATATGCAAACGAAGCCTGTCGTTAGCCACCCATTCATTCAATAACGCAGTGGATTCTTCAATAGTCATGCAATTGTTCCGGTTGACGGGATTTCCAAATTGACGGCGACCTAATAAATGGGGCATGAGGGAGATTTTTTGAATTCAAACGTTATTGCTGCCCGGGTAAGATGTATTCCCCGGGCCCCGGAAAAAATCCGTGAAGAAAATTGAACCTGAAGGCAGTGATAATGTGCAAATCATTGGTGTCCGGTTAATAATTTTCATTTTGCCTGAAACCTGTATCAATAGTAGGTTACGAGCAGTCATTATAAATTACCCCTTCCACTTTTTTTTAGAAAAAAAGTGGAGCAAAAAAATCGGGCTCCGGAATAAATCCTAAAAATTGAAACTTCCGGCTAAATAAAAACAAGTCACAGCGAATCAATATAACCCAGCGCCGGT
>JAEZAY010000081.1 GCA_023427575.1 Bacteroidota bacterium
TCCGGGCTTCGGTAACAACTGTTTTTATTTTACGCCGTCCGTTTCAATTTTCTTAACGGATTTCTTCCGAGGCCCGGGGAATACATCTTACCCGGATATTAATGATTCTAAAATAGTATAAGCTGAAATCCGGAAAACCCTGGCGCTGCCGGGGTTTTTTATTTAATAACGGTTAAGTACAGTTGATATGCTGACTTAACATTAGCATAATGATCCAGTAACATTAGGGCAATAAGCATTTGTTTACTTGCACTAATTATTAAAATGAACTTGTATGTACAACGTGAAAAATTTGTTCCGCACATTATTGTTTTCAGCTTTGGCAGTTTCAGTTGCAAGCTGCGATAAGAACGATGAGGAGGAGATCCTGGAACCGCCGGTAAGTACGGTTTTACAGGGAACCTTAACCGCTAATACAACCCTCACGGCCGATAAAACCTGGACTCTGAAAGGCTATGTTTACGTACCCGAAGGTGTAACGCTTACGATTGAAGCCGGCACTACCATTGTAACCGATCTGGCCGATAAAGGTGCATTGTGCATTGAAAGAGGCGGTAAGATCATGGCAGAGGGAACTCCTGATAAACCAATTGTATTTACATCCGGCAATCCGGCCGGAAGCCGTAACCCGGGCGACTGGGGTGGACTGGTTATTCTGGGAAAGGCAAAGACCAACCGTACAACCACACCGGTGATTGAAGGCGGCCTGGATCGTGCCTATGGTGGTGATAACGATAATGATAATTCAGGCGTATTGAAATATGTTCGGATTGAATATGCAGGCATTGCCGCATTTCCGAACAGCGAAATCAACGGGCTAACACTGGGTGGCGTTGGCAGTGGTACAACCATTGAAAATATCCAGGTAAGTTATGGAAATGATGACGGGTACGAATTTTTTGGAGGAACCGTGAATGCAAAGAACCTGGTTTCGTTTGCCATTGCAGATGATGATTTTGATTTCGATTTTGGATACAGGGGCAAGATCCAGAACGCGATCGCTTTGCGTGATCCCGCTTTTGTAGATGGTGGTGATGCAGGGAATGGAATTGAATCAGACAACGACAATCCGGCAACCACATCCGAGCCATACACACATCCTGTATTGTCGAACTTTACTTTAATCGGCGCCAATAATCTTCCCGGCACCGCTGCCAATCATAACTTCGGCAACCGCTGGAGAAGAAATTCCAGATTCACCATTCGCAATTCTGTCATCATCGGCTGGCCTAAAGCGGGATTTTCGGTTGAAACGGATCCAACGGCGGATGCATATAAACAGGGGATCTCACAGTTCAAAAACAATGTGATCCACTCCAATAACGCGGCAGAAATATTTAAAAGCAATTCCGGCGTTTTCAACGCGGCCGAAATGGAAGCGCTTGCACTATCGCAGGGAAATATCAGGCAGTTGACTGCTGAAGGCGTACTTACCAAACCATTCGATTTAACGGCTCCTGATTTCACTCCGGTTGCCGGCGGACCTGCCGCAAGTGGTGCTGATTTCGCGGGCCTGGATGCATTTTTCGCTCCAACTACCTATAAAGGTGCTGTGGGCGGTACGAACTGGTTACAGGGTTGGACCCGATTTTATGCAAAAGGTCAGTAACCCAAATTCAGAACATTTATATCAACACCGGTTTATGACCGGTGTTGTAATTTTTAAACATGCGAACGATTACCATACTTTTATTGGGCGGTTTTATTCTCAGTTTTATCAGTTGCCGTTCAGAAGAGAAAATAACGATCCCGGATCTTGAAGAAGCTGACGCGCTCGAATATCATATTATCCATAATTCCCGCATGCCCGATTCTGATTCAGTGTTTATGGTAAATGACCGGGAACTGATTCAACAACTATCAGAGCTGTTAAATGCCCGGGAAATTCCGGAACAAAGCTGCGACCCGGAAGGAAAAATTTATTTTCAAAAGAACGGTCATATTTATAAAACGGTGTATTTCGCCCGGACTGATAAAAACTGCCGGTATTTTGCTTACGTGATAAACGGTAAAAAACATTATGCAGCATTCGGATCTGAAGCGGTTGATCTTCTGAATAAAATGGAATCCGGGAAAACAGGTCATGCTGGAAACAAAGGCCACTAACAGAATCATTTTGGGATTGGCGATCCTGTTTAATTAATCTGGCATAGCTCCGAAGAATATATTTCTCATGTGCATGGTCATACGATTTCTATCGTGATGGCCTTTTTTATTTTCATACCCGAACAGAACATGTAAATTGAAAGAATTTATTACAACATATCTATATAAAATTGAAATCGATTTCCGGATCAGGGCTTTCCAGGCAGGAGTGGCTTGCCGCCATCTATGCCGCCATAGTGGCTTTTTTAACCTATGCCACCGTTTTCGGCTTCCGTAAAACCTATACGGTTGGAACCTTCGACGATATGCGCGTATTTGGCCTCGGGTATAAAGAAGTTCTGGTCATTGTACAGGCGATCGGGTATCTGAGCAGTAAGTTTTTTGGAATCCGGTTTATTTCCGAAATGAAACGTTTTGGCCGCTGGAAGATCATCCTGATCCTGATTTTTATCTCCTGGATGGCATGGTTGTTCTTCGCATTGATCCCCGCTCCATACAATATTATTTTTTTGTTCCTGAACGGGTTTCCGCTAGGGCTGATCTGGGGGGTTGTTTTTTCCTATGTAGAAGGCAGAAGAGCCACCGATTTTATTGGGGCAGCAATGGCCGTTAGTTTTATTTTTTCTTCCGGGCTCATAAAATCGGTGGGCCAGTTTCTGATGATCCATTTTGGAGTTTCCGAAACCTGGCTTCCATTTGTAGCGGGAGCCGTCTTTTTTCCCCTGCTCCTGGTTTTCATGTGGCTGATGGAAAAAATTCCGCCTCCGGGCCCATTGGATATTGAAGCAAGAACGGAGCGGACTCCCATGAGCAAATCCGACCGCAAACATTTCGTGCGACAGTTTTTGCCCGGCATTGTTATCCTGGTATTATTATATGTTTTTCTAACCGTGTTCCGCGATATCAGGGATAATTTTGTGGCCGATATGTGGAAGGAACTGGGATACTTTAATCAGCCGGAATTATTTACTAAAACCGAAACCCCGGTGGCGCTTGCCACTCTTGTACTGGTGGGGAGTTTGATCCTGGTACGAAATAATTTCCGGGCCTTTATGCTGATTCACCTGATCGTAATAGCAGGTTTTATTGTTGCCGGTTTCAGCACCTATCTTTTTGTTACCGGCTCACTGGATCCGGTGATCTGGATAACGCTGGCCGGATTGGGACTGTATATGGGATATATTCCCTATAACTGCGTTTTGTTTGAAAGGCTGATTGCAAGTTTTCGGGTAGCCGGTAACGTTGGTTTCCTGATTTATATAGCCGATTCTTTCGGATATCTGGGTAGCGTATCCGTTATATTATCCAGAGCCATACTGGGCGCTAATAATATTCAGATTCAATGGACCACTTTTTTCAGTAACAGCGTATTGGTGCTTTCCGTATTTGGCGTTGCCGGCGGATTGGCTTCCATGTTTTATTTCTATCGCAAACAAATTCGGGGAATCCGGACAAATAAAACGGAGAAGATTTTATCAGGCTCCCATTAAGGGTACAGAAAAATTTATAATGCCGATCTGCATTATTGCAGCATCAGCCTTTCCACAAACATCTCGCCGCTCTGAAGATTCCGCGCTTTAATGAAGTACAAACCTTTTGTAAACCGGGCCTGCGGATTGATCCTGGCCATCAGCACATTTTTCAACACTTCTTTTTGAACCAGGATCCCCGATGATGAGAAAACCTCCAGTTGCCAATCGCCTCTTTTCGAATTATTGAACAGGATCTGGGCGACGCCCCGGGCCGGGTTTGGATAAACAATCAGTCGGGATGAAGACCTTTCGGTAAGCTGAATAACCCTTAGTCCTGACTGGCGGATTTTACCGTCTTTATCTACCTGCTTCAGCCTGAAAATAATCTTTCCTCGTTCCGAATCGGTGGTGTTATAAACAAACTGGTAGTTGGCCATTCCGTTGCTGCCGGTTCGGGAGAAAATCCGCTGAGCCGTTGTAAAAGTCTGGCCATCGTAACTCTTCTCTAAAATATAGGTTCGATCTTTTTCTTCATTGGCAACATTCCAGCGCAGGAAAATATCATTCTCCTTTTTTTGAGCGGTAAATCCTGTAAGATCTGCTGCCAACACTACGTTCGGGCAGTAGATATAAGTCATTCTGAAAAGAATGGTATCGGTGGCATTTCCGGTAAATGAAATACTGGGATCACCTTTTAAGGTAGAAGTGGCCTGCGAGTAATACTCCAACTCAAAATCACCGGTTCCGAGATAATCTGCGGTATTGAAAAACTGGTGGATGCTGGTATCGTCTTTCAAAAGATAGGTGGGGCCCACGCCGATATAGTCAGCACCTGATCCCGCAACTCCATCATTAGGCTGGAAATTATAGGGCCCAAAGTTTTTAGGTGTCATAGTGTTTTCCTGGGGAACGAGAATGGTTTCACCCAAAAACAGATCCTCGCGCCCAATAGTGATCCGATAGCCTTTGATGGC
>JAEZAY010000421.1 GCA_023427575.1 Bacteroidota bacterium
GGCGGAATCCCCACCGGCAGGCTGAGCGGAATCGTAAATCACCATATACCCAGTTATTTACGCAGAAACCAGCTTCCCTCGTATGAAACCAACTGCATTGAAGAATGGGAACAGAAGCTGGATAAGATCGTGGAGGAAACGCTGGGCCAGGATCTGAGACTGATCAGCGGCATCCCACCCTGGATGCAAATGTATTTCGACCGGCTGATCGAAAAAACCAATAAAAAGATCTCAGAGATTTTCCCCAACTTTTCAGTTCTGGTACAGGGGGGCGTTAACTTTCAACCTTATAAATCCCGGATTTTCGAAAGTATTGGGAAAGAACTGGATACGATCGAAACTTTTCCGGCATCGGAAGGTTTTATGGCTTTCCAGGATTCGCAGAATGCGGAGGGGCTGTTGCTGAATACCAATAGCGGGATTTTTTTCGAATTTGTTCCCGCCGGCGAGATCTTTGATGAAAACCCAACCCGCCTCCGGCTTCGCGACGTAAAAGTGGGCGTGAATTATGGCTGTATCATTAATAATAACGCGGGCCTGTGGGCTTACAATATTGGCGACACCGTAAAATTTGTATCAACCAACCCGTATCGCCTTTTGGTAACCGGCCGGATAAAACATTTTATTTCAGCCTTTGGCGAGCACGTGATTGGGGAGGAGGTTGAATACAGCCTGCTAAAAGCTGCCCGCGAAGAAGGGGTGCGGATCACCGAATTTACGGTTGCTCCCATGATCCAGAACAGTGAAGGGAAATCCTATCACGAATGGTTCGTGGAATTTGAAACCGAACCAGCCAATCTGGAGGAATTCACAACCCGCGTGGATGAAAATTTGAGGGAAAAGAATATTTACTACGATGATCTGATCAGCGGAAATATACTTTCAACCCTGAAAATCCGGAAAGTACGGAAACAGGGATTTATTGATTACATGAAATCGATTGGAAAACTGGGTGGCCAGAACAAAGTGCCCCGTTTGAGCAATGACCGCAATATTGCGGATGCCCTGCTTAAATTCCTTGAATAACCTGAAATTTGCCGGATGCCTGGTTTTGGCATGGTGGTAGTAGTTTTCGTAACAGCGTTTATCAATGAAAAAAAGAATTGCCATATTTGGTTCCACCGGTTCTATCGGCACTCAGGCACTTGAAGTGATCGCCGCGAATCCGGAAATGTTTTCTGCCGAGATCCTTACCGCGCAGAATAATGAGGATTTATTGATCAGCCAGGCATTGCAGTTTAATCCGAATGCCGTGGTAATCGGAGATGAAAAAAAATATAAAAAGGTAAAAGAAGCTCTTCAGCCAAAAGGAATAAAAGTTTTTGCGGGAGAACAGGCACTGGAAGAAACGGCTGCGCTTGACTGTTATGACATGATGCTGGCGGCGATTGTCGGTTTTGCCGGACTTCGTCCCACCCTGATGGCTTTGCGATCCGGGAAAGCGGTGGCCCTTGCCAATAAGGAAACACTTGTAGTGGCCGGTGATATTGTGATGAAGACAGCAGTGGAAAATAAGGTGCCCGTTATTCCGGTGGACTCGGAGCATTCTGCCATTTTCCAATGTTTGGTTGGTGAAACGAGAAATCCAATTGAGAAGGTTTACCTCACCGCATCGGGGGGGCCTTTTCTGGGCAAAAAGCCCAATTACCTGGTCAATGTAAAAAGAGATCATGCGTTGCAGCACCCGAACTGGAACATGGGCGCCAAGATCACCATTGATTCGGCAACGCTGATGAATAAAGGGCTGGAAATGATCGAAGCCAAATGGCTGTTTAATCTGAAGCCGGAACAATTACAGGTGCTGGTGCACCCGCAAAGTATAATTCATAGCATGGTGCAGTTTGAAGATGGAAGTATAAAGGCGCAGATGGGCCTGCCCGATATGAAATTACCCATCCAGTACGCGATGGCTTTTCCTTTTCGGATTAAAAACCAGTTTCCCCGCTATGATTTTAAAAAACCCAACCTGTTAACATTTGAAGAGCCCGATACAAAAACTTTCCGGAATCTTTCCCTGGCTACCGATGCATTGTATAAAGGCGGTAACCTGGCCTGCATCCTGAATGCAGCCAATGAAATTTCGGTATATGCTTTTTTAAGAAACCGGATCAGTTTTCTTGATATGACCGATGTTATTGAAAGAACCATGCAGCATATTCCTTTTATTGACAATCCGAATCTGGATGAATATTTTGAAAGTGATGGGGAGGCCAGGAGTTATGCCGCCTCTTTAATCAAGCTATAAATAGAAGGCATGAATCTAAATTGCCGGCGGGCTTAAAGCATATTGTTAATTTCTATTATCTTTAATTCGTTTTAAAAATTATAACTATGGGCTTACTTACACCAAAAGGAAAAAAGGACGATAAGAAAAAAAACAACCCGCTGAAAGGTGCTAATCAGCCATCCAAATTCTTTTCCGGCAAACCGGCAAAAGGAGCCGCCGGGAAAAAACCATTAACGGGCGGTACCCAGCGGGGCAGCTAAATGATTCAGGCTTTGCGGTATTTTTTAAACAGAATTCAGATTCAAACCCGAACCGGTATTGAATAATTTAAATACAATGTTCAGATACCGCAAAGCGATTTTATTTTTCTTCTTTTCAGTATTCTTTTCCGCTCTCGCGCAAAAACACAATGAAGCTTTCCGGCTACACATTAAACGTGCATCTTCGCCGCTTATAGTAGATGGAAGAACCGATGAGCAGGCCTGGAGCGATGCCCAGATTGCGGGAGATTTTTTTATGGTTCTGCCCATGGATACGAGCCTTGCCAGGGTTCGCACCGATGTACGGATGACCTACGATGATCATAATCTGTACATAGTGGCCGAATGCTTTCACTTCCTGCCGGGATCTTATCTGGTAGAGTCTTTACGCCGCGATTTTAACTTTACCAAAAACGATAATTTCATTTTTTTCATAGACCCATTCGACGATCAGACGAATGGCTTTTCTTTCGGTGCCAATGCAGCGGGCGCACAATGGGACGGCACCATGTATGAAGGCGGCAAAGTAGATCTTAGCTGGGACAATAAATGGACTTCCGTAGTAGAATCATATCCCGACCGCTATGTTTTTGAAGCATCCATTCCGTTTAAATCGATCCGGTTTAAAAAAGGCATTAAGGAATGGGGGATCAACTTCAGCCGCAATGATTTGAAAACAAGTGAAAAATCGAGCTGGGCTCCTGTACCCCGACAGTTTCCAACAGCATCGCTTGCTTATAGCGGAATTCTTGTCTGGAATAATCCGCCTCCTGCGCCTGCTCTGAATATTTCTATAATACCCTTTGCTCTGGCTTCGTTAGCAAAAGACAAACAAGCAAATACGCCCACTGTTTTTAATAAGGAAATCGGAGGCGATCTGAAAATAGGCATCACTTCTTCCCTGAATTTTGATCTTACTTTTAATCCGGATTTTTCGCAGGTGGAAGTAGACCGGCAGATCACCAATCTCGACCGTTTTGAATTGTTTTTTCCGGAAAGGCGACAGTTTTTTCTTGAAAACGGCGATTTGTTTTCCAATCTCGGATATGCGAATCTGCGGCCTTTCTTTTCCCGCCGGATTGGCCTGGGAATTCCTATTCAGTATGGGGCCCGTTTAAGTGGTAAATTAAACAAGAACTGGAGAATAGGATTGATGAATATTCAAACCGGAAAAGATGATTCAAGATATTTACCGGTACAGAATTATACCGTCGCTTCCGTTCAGCGGAAACTGTTTGCCCGTTCAAACCTGGGTTTGTTCATGATTAATAAACAATCGCTGAATTATTCGCGGCCGGCCGATTCTTTGAAGCCTACTTACAGTGTTTATAACCGGAATGCCGGAATAGAATACAATCTGGCATCTTCTAACAATTTATGGACTGGGAAGGCCATTGCCGCGAAATCCTTTTCGTCCGGTAAAGAGGGCAATGACCTGATGTTTGCCGCCAATCTTCAGTATTCAAGCCGGAAATGGACGGTGGGTATGCAGTATGAATCGGTAGGGGAAAATTATTCCGCCGAAGTAGGTTATGTTCCAAGACGTGGATATGATAAGATCAGTCCTTCCGTTTCAAGAAATTTTTTCCCATCAGGTGGGGCAATCCTGAGTCATGGTCCGAAACTGGTTTCCTATTATTATTTCGATCCGCTGCGGCGGATTACGGATTATGAAAATGTATTTTTATACAGCGCAACATTCAGGAACCAGGCTGTGCTGGCCGGGTGGATAGCCAACAACTATGTACAGTTGCTGCAGTCTTTTGATCCCACCAACATGGGCAAGGATACATTGGCCCGATCTACTGAACATTATTGGAATGCTATTGGTGCCGACCTTATCTCCAAACCACAAAGCCTGTTAACATATACCATTTCTACCCGCTGGGGCGGGTATTATGCCAATGGAACGCGGTTCAACCTGAGCAGCGAAATCGGCTACCGGTTCCAGCCCTATGTGAGCCTTGCGCTTAGTACCAGTTATAACCGGATCAATTTACCGCAACCCTGGAACCGGGTCAGCTTTTTGCTGATCGGGCCGCGGATTGATTTGACGCTTACAAATAAATTTTTCTTCACTGCATTTGTACAATACAACGGGCAAACAGAAAATGTGAACGTAAACACCCGCATCCAATGGCGCTATAAGCCTGCTTCTGATCTTTACCTGGTTTTTACAGACAACTATTATCCTGAAAATCTTCTGGTGAAAAACAGGGCGCTGGTATTAAAGTTTAATTACTGGTGGAATCCATGATCGCATAAGTATTAAACCTGGAAAGACCAGAAATTTCTGTTTTCATTCATGCGCATTATTGATTTATACTATATGCAACTTATCAACCCATTATCAGCAGGGCAAAAATAAATGCCGTCCCCATTCCCAGGATCCCGCCGATTACGGTGGCCACCGCATCCATAAAATCGTAGCGGCCCAGCCCGGTCATTTTCGAGAACAATTCAAACCCATAACTGATAGCGGAAACGATCAGGAAGCATACTAGTGTCATGATCCCGATCCGGTTTGGAAACTGCCAGAGTACAATGGCCTGAAGTACGGCGCCCATTATGATCCCGGCATAAAAATGCCGCCATTTGTCCGGAGCTATCTTTCTGATCATTTATTTTTTACAGGAGTTGTTGATGAAAAATATGGCGGTCATTATCGTAGCAGGCATTTATTTCTATTGAATAATTATTCTGCGCTGATCGTAGCGGATGGTTGTGAAAATCCCCAGTCCGCCCGTAACATTCGATTTGATCGTGCCGGGTTGTGAAAAGGGGTTAAAATTTGCACGCCGCGCTTCCCTTACGGATTCGCGGTACAGGTAATGATCTTTGTGCAATGAATAAACCCGAACCGTTACAGAGGCTTTTATGCCATACGAAGGTTCAGAATAAAAGCTGAAAAATTCACCATTAAAAGATACATCGTTCAGTGAAAAATCGGTGGGATCAAATTCATTAAAACGAAGCCGTTTGGAAACATAAAACCGGTAATAGTTTTCCGATTCGGCAGGGTCTTTTATCCGCACTCCCACGCTGATGCTGTCGGGTTTTGTTGCCGAAGCCCTGGTAGCGATACTGTCGATCCGTACCAATGGCTGCGAAAAGCGGGTGCTGGCGGTCAGGGTTCGGTTCATGGTGTCCGTTATTTTCAGGGTATAGGTTTTTGAAGTATCGGAACGAAAAATTCCGGTAGCAAAATAATTGTAATAGCGGCCGGTTTCCGCATCCTGGAACAGGCCATTCTGTAGCCGGTAAGTGCGGGTTCCGTCCGAAACAAGGACTTCCGCCCGATCTACCGGCCGGTTGATCGTGGTATCGGTATAAGGCAGACTTTCCGTTAGCAGGCAACGCAGCGCTTTTCCGTTTTCAAGATACATTTCAACTACCAGTTGAGGCTCGTAGGCGGGCAGTTTTATATCGATGACCTTATCACAGGAAATACAACAGAGCACAAGAAAAAAGGCAATCAGGTATTTCATGGATCAGAATTTAAAATTATACGTTATGCCAGGCAATACCGGGAACAAGGAAATCAGGCGGGGCTCGATGCCTATGGCAAATCCACGTTCATCGTCTATTTCTCTAAACTGAATATAAAATGGATTGCGGCGGCTATAAGCATTGTATAAACTGAAGGTTAGATCCTGTTTGCCCTTTTTGCTTTTTAATGCCATTACAAGGCTTAAATCCATCCGGTGCACGGGAGCTAGCTGATAGTTGCCTCTTTTAGTAAAAACGGGGGTGATCCGTTCGGGGCGGTCGCCGATCATATCCTGAAAAACAAATCTTCCGGTTGGCACCGTTATCCTGGACCCGGAGCCAAAAATCCAATTGCCGCTGAGGGAGAATTTTTTATTTAACTGGTGAATAAACACTACGGAAAAATCGTGGCGCCGGTCGTAGCGGGGATAAAAGGATTGGCCATAATTGATATCAGGAAAATGCCGGTTGGTCCAGGCCAGTGTATAGCCGATCCAGCCCGTGGTTCGTCCCGATTTTTTTTCAAGATAAACTTCCATCCCATAGGCATTTGCTTTTCCGAATACAAAATCGTTTTCCAGTTTGGGATTTCCAAATACGTCCGCCCCGTCCCTGAACTCAACCTGATTATACATCCATTTATAATATCCTTCCACTGAAAGAAATAAAGAATTGTTTCGCAGCGCTCTGGCAATGCCCACACTAAGCTGAT
>JAEZAY010000140.1 GCA_023427575.1 Bacteroidota bacterium
GTATCAATAAGTAACAGCAAAAGATTATATTCCGAGTCGGGGGTCGCCTTACGAGCTAAAGAACGTTTCTGATCAATAGCAACAACTGTTTTTACTAATTCCACGCGGTCTGTTTTGAATTTGCACATTTGCACATTATCAAATTATCACATTGTCGCATTATCACTGCCGTTCGTTTCAATGTTCTTAACAGACTTCTTCCGAGGCCCACTGCATAGGTTTACCCCATATTAATAAAACCAAAACAGTCATTGCATAGAGGTGGTCGATTCCTGAGTTTATTTTCCCAGTAAAGAAGCGGCATCACGATCCGCATAGATCAAGAGGTTGGAATCATCTCTTAATAAGCTGGCCGGAACCAGCGATGTTTTTTCGCCTTCAAGAACTTCCTTTAAGATAGAAGCCTTCGAAGCGCCACTTACTAATAACATATTTGTTCCCGCTTCGCGCAAGGTTTTTAGTCCGATGCTGATCCCTTTTTCCAATAGTTGCCGCTGCGCAAAATATTTTTGTCCAACTTGCTGCGTGGTTGAATCCAGCTCAATTACATGCGAACGTAAATCCGGCGATACACCCGGTTCATTAAATCCTATATGGCCGTTCATCCCAAGACCCAGGATGGAGATATCAATACCGCCCTGCCCGGCAATCAGATTATCCATCAACCGGCACTGCCCTGCGAGATCGGTTGATCTGCCATCGAAAAAATGGATTCTGTTTTTATCGGTTGCCAATGGGAAAAAAAGCGCTTCATTTAACATATAGCGACAGCTTCCCGGATCCTGCTCATTCATTCCGATCCATTCATCCAGCCCTACATAGATCCATGAACTGGTCTGGATCTTCTTCTCAGCATCCATTCGAATCAGTTCCCGGTACAAGCCAAGCGGTGTATTGCCCGAAGCGGGGCAAATTAACGGTGATGGATAATCGCTTGCAAGAGTTGCCAGCCGGTTAGCGGCTGCGGACGACATTTCATCATAGGTATCAAACACGAGTAATTCCATTCCAGTATAGTTTGTTAAGCCAGCGCTTCATACAGAATTTCCACGGGATGTTTGGCCATTTTTCCCGTGCCGTCCTTTATCTGGTGCCTGCAGCTGGTGCCAGGTGCAGCAATGATCGTATCCGCTGCCTGGTTTCGTACGGACGGGAATACAACCAGTTCACCAATTTGCATCGAGATTTCAAAATGTTCTTTCTCATATCCGAATGAACCAGCCATGCCACAACAGCCGGAAGGAATTGTTTCCACCGTATAGTTTTCGGGCAGGGAAAGAATGCCCGCCGAATGCGAAACCCTGGAAACCGCTTTCTGCTGGCAGTGCCCGTGCAGCATGATGTGTTTTTTTTCTTTGGTGAATTGTTCCCTGCGAATATTTCCGCGGGCAATTTCCTTTGTTATAAAATCATCGATAAAATGCACATTGGCAGCAAGGGATCGGGCAGCCGCTTCATCATCAGCCAGATCCGGATATTCATCCACAAAACTCAGGATGGCGGAAGGTTCGATACCTACCAACGGCGCTTCAGCACTGACCAACGGAGCCAGCAGGGCTACATTTTTATTAACTATCTTCTTGGCTTCCCGAACAAAGCCCTTGGATAGCCATGCTCTTCCGCTTTCGGTATGTTTGGGAATGACCACTTCATAACCGAGGGCCTCCAGTAATAGAATAGCCTTGATTCCAATCTGCGTATCGTTATAGTTGGTGAACTCATCACAAAAGAGATAAACCCGTTTATCGGCTTTTACCCGCTTCTTCGCAAAATGTTTTTTAGCCCATTGTTTTAAGGTTATTGAATGAATGGTGGGCATCGATCTTTTGGGCGCAAAACCAACCGTCTTTTTGATGATACCACTGATCCCGGGGTTTTTCATCATGAAATTATACAGTCCCGGAATTATGGACCCAAGCCCGGTTGAAAAATTAAAGCCGGCAATCATTCTGGAGCGGAAGGGAACTCCATTGGCATCATAATAGTGCTGCAGGAACTCGGCTTTCAGTTTGGCCATGTCAACATTGGAGGGGCATTCTGATTTACACCCCTTGCAACTGATGCAAAGGTCCATTACATCATAAATTTCCTGATGATCGAAGCGATTCATTTTGTCGGAGTTGGTCAGAAACTCACGAAGTATATTCGCTCTTGCCCTGGTCGTATCCTTTTCATTACGGGTAGCCATAAACGAAGGACACATGGTGCCACCCGATAAATGTGATTTACGGCAATCTCCTGACCCATTACATTGTTCGGCATGCTGCAAAATGTTCTGGTTTGGAAACCGGAATATGGTTTTGGGTACCGGAACATTCTGGCCCGGGGTATACCGCAGCATGGTATTCATTTGCGGCGTATCTACAATTTTTTCGGGGTTAAAAATATTCTGCGGATCCCAGGTTTTTTTGATGGTTCGCAGCAGCTCATAATTCTTATCGCCTACCATCTGTCGGATAAATTCGCCACGCAATCTTCCATCGCCATGTTCACCGCTCAGCGACCCATCGTATTTTTTTACAAGGGTCGCAATTTCTTCGGCAATCACCCGGAACAGGCGGTTCCCCTCTTCAGTTTTTAAATTGATAATCGGCCGCAGGTGCAGCTCGCCCGAACCCGCATGCGCATAGTGAACAGAGTATAGCCCGTGCTTTTTAAGGATCTCATTAAAGTCGCGGATATAAGCCGGCAGATCATGCACATCCACCGCGGTATCTTCAATAACCGGAACCGCTTTTTCATCGCCCGGAAGATTGCTGAGAAGTCCTAGCCCCGCCTTTCGAAGCGTCCAGATCTTTTTAGTGTCTTCCCCAAACAATAACGGAAAATGATAACCCAACCCGCGGCTTCTCATCTCCTCTTCCACCATCGCAGCTACCGCCATCACCTCTTCTTTGGTTTCGCGCGCATATTCGATGACAAGGATTGCTCCGGGATCACCCTTTACAAAAAAGCGGTTTCTGATCTGTTCAATATTATCCTTTGTACATTCCAGGATATAGTGGTCGATCAGTTCGCTGGCATTGGGCTTGTATTTTAATGCGATCAGGTTTGCCTGCAATGCTTCGTCGATGGAATTAAAGTGTACACATAATAATCCAGCGTTAGACAAAGGCAGCGGCACCAGGTTCAGTTTAATCTCGGTGATCAGGGCAAGGGTTCCCTCCGAGCCTGCAATCAGAGTGCAAAAATTGAAATCGGGGCCTCCGGCGGTAAATGGGGCCATCTCCAATAATAGATCCACAGCATAACCCGTATTTCTTCTTTCAACCGATTTTTTCGGGAATTGTTTGCGGATCTCCTCCTGGTTATCGTAATTGCCCAGCATCGACCGGAGCGTTTTATATATGGATGCTTCCAGGCCGGTCCCTTCGCATTTGGCGTGAAATTCCTCCAGCGAAACAAGGCCGAATTCCGCTTCGGATCCATCGCTTAAAATGGTTTTTACCGAAATTAAATGCTCACGGGTGCTTTTATAAACAATCGAATTCGAGCCACAGGAATTATTGCCCACCATTCCACCGATCATTGCCCTGTTTGCTGTGGAGGTTTCGGGTCCGAAGAACAAACCAAAAGGTTTCAGGAATAAGTTCAGCTCATCGCGAACCACTCCCGGTTCCACCCGCACCCAGGATTCTTCTTTGTTCAGTTCCAGTATGCGGTTGAAATGTTTTGATACATCTACTACAATGCCATTGCCCACTACCTGGCCGGCAAGCGAAGTACCTGCCGTCCGGGGAATAAGGGACGTATTTTCTTTTTTAGCAAACTCAACCAGCTTAATAAGATCCGTCCTGGTTTTTGGAATGGCCACCGCAAGCGGCATCTCACGGTAAGCCGATGCATCGGTTGCATATAATATGCGCATGGTGCGGTCGAAAAAAAGATCTCCATCCAGTTCCTGTTTTAGTTTCCTGAGCCCTGCATTCATTCCTGCAAATTACATCAATCTCGGTACTGTGCGGAAGCCCGAAGCGGTATACATTCAAGGATGTTTTCAACTTTCGTTTTAAACCATTGTGAACGGGTATGGTTTTCTGACTGCCTTAGAAACCTCACTCACATGTCACTGGTTGTTATGATAAATCACCGCTTCACTTTTTTCTGAAAAAAGGGGCGCAAAAAAATCGGGCTGCGGAATAAATCCTAAAAATTGAAACGCCCGGCTAAATAAAAACAAGTCACAGCGAATCAATATATCCAGCGCCAGTAGGACTTACGAGCTAAAAATCATCTCCTAGCTTCGGTATCAACTGTTTTTATTTTACGCCGTTTCAATTTTCTTAACGGATTTCTTCCGAGGCCCGGAGGAATACATTTTACCCGGGCACCAATGATTTCCCACATTGGCACATTCGCACATTTGCACATTATTACATTCTAACCGCCCTCCGTTTCAATTTCCGTACTGATTGCTTGATTGCAAAAAATCCGAAAGCCTTATCTTCGGATTTTAAGCCCTGAATATGGA